>NZ_JBEVTN010000010.1:0-126021 GCF_040884245.1 Arcobacter sp. s6
ATGGAAGTATGAAAGGCTTTTTTAAAATTCAATTTAGCTTAAATTGTGGGTTGTTTTTGGTAATCTGCAAGTGGCTCAATTATTTAATAAATTCTTTATAAACAAAAATTTGATTAGATATTCAGATCAGGGGCTTTTATGGCGAAGTTTGCAATCTTTTTGTTAATATTTTTTTCTTATGTATATTCAAATCAACAAATATATTTAGTAGAAAAATATAACGAAAATATAGAATTAGAAGCAAAAATAATATCAAATATTGCAAAAGCTTCAATTCAAGACAAAATAAAACTATATATACCAAATATTTCAATAAAAGAAAAAGAAATATATTCTCTTTTTTTTACTTTAGCAGATAATTGTAATGATGCAAATTTTATTTTTACAAAAAATGAAATAAAAATAAATGATTTATGTAATAACAACATAAATAAACTTTTTATAACTAATGATTATAAAAAACTTTTAAAAGACGAAAAGTATGTAGGGGCCTTTTATTGGACTAAAAGTAGACCTAATATTACTTTTATTAAAAATAGACTTGAAAATCAAAATATACATTTAAGTGATGCTTATGAAAAATTTGTAGAAGAATTTTAATGAAAAAATTTTCATTATTAAGAAATCCTTCAGTGATTATTTCTTTATATATATTTTTATTTTTTACATTTATTATATTACTTTATGGAACAATTAAATTAGAAAAAAAAATATCTGATAGAATGATAGAAATAACAACTTCAGATGTCATTTCTATCGTAAATAACAATGCATTAGTTATTGAAACATTTCTTAATGAAAACTCTATTTCTGATATAAAATTAATAAAAAATGATTCTTATTTATATAAAAAGATTGAAGACAATTTAAATTTATTGTTAACCTCAAATATAAAGTATGCTTATATTTTATATAAAGATGAGCAAGATATATTTAGATTTTTTCTGGATGGTTCCTTGATAAAAGAAGAAAAAGTTTCTAGAAATCAAAAGTTTGATATAGATAATTCTCTTTGGCTTGATATTTATAAAACAAAAAAACCAATTACATTTCAAAATAATGATTCAAATGATTTATCCATTACTTACTTAACTCCAATTTTAAAAAATAATGAAGTAAAACTTGTTTTAGTTGTGGATTATTCTATTGAAAAAATAGAAAATATAAATGAAATTTTATATATTCTAAAGATACTTTTTATATTTATTCTTTTAGTAGTTTTTATATTTTTAATTATTCTTTTGGTTCAATCATCAAGATATGTAGCCATTAGAAAAACTGCTTATATCGATAAATTAACAGGAGTTTATAATAGAAATTATCTTCAGGAGTTTGGAAATTTTATTAATTTAAATGGCTATATATTAGCAACTTTAGATATTGATCATTTTAAAGCAGTAAATGATAGTTATGGACATCTTTTTGGAGATAAAGTGTTAAAAGAGATTTCATCTATAATATCTATATCAACTAGAAATAAAGAAGATATTGTCATTAGATATGGTGGTGAAGAATTTATTATTTTGACAAAAATAAAAAGAGAAGATTCCCTTAGTGCTTTAAACGTAATTGAAAGAATTTTAATAAATATTCGAGAACATAAATTTTATTATAATCATACAAATCATATAAATATTACAGCTTCTGTTGGAATAAATCTTTATCCACATAAATCAAATAATTTTTTAGAAGCATTTAAACTCGCTGATATATCTCTATACAATGCTAAAAATAAAGGTAGAAATAATATTCAAATATATGATGATTTAAAATCTCATAATAATCAAATAATAGTTTCTATAAATGATATAAATGATGCTTTAGAAGAAGATAGAATAATTTGTTATTATCAAGGAATAATAGATAATAATACCCATAAAATCGATTATTATGAAGCACTTTTACGAATAATTGATAAAGAAGGAAATATAATCACTCCAAATGAAATTTTACCAGTTATTGAAGGAACTTTTTTACTAAGAAATATCACAAAAAGTGTTTTAAATAATTGTTATAAAAAATTATTATTAAATCAAAATATTAAATTAACGATTAATTTAAGAGAAAAAGATTTATTGGATAAATCAATAATGAATATTTTAGAAGATTATGCAAAAAAACAAAATATTTCAAATAGACTAGCTATTGAAATAGTTGAAAATTATGGATTGATTTCGAATAAGCAAGTAAAAATTAATTTAATTTTGTTAAAATCTCTTGGATATAAGATTTTTATAGATGATTTTGGAACTGGATATACTGATTTTATATATTTAACAGAAATAAAAACAGATTATATTAAAATTGATGAAAAAATTATTAAAAGAATATTGATAGATAAAAATATACACACTTTTGTTAAAACTATAATATCTTTTGCAAAAGAAATTAATATAAAAGTTATTGCAGAACATGTGGATTCAAAAGAAATTTATGATGAAATTAAAAGTTTAGGAATTGAGTATTCACAAGGTTATTATTTTTCATCTCCCAAGGAAACAATATAGAACTAGAAAATATTATTAAACTAGAATATCATCATGAAGTAGATGGAAAAATACAAAAAAAAGAACTTTTGTTTTCAAAAGATTTGCTAAAACCACCTTATACAATAGCGTCACTTTTTGTGATACAAGTAGATGGAAAATCTATGGAGCCACATATAAATGATAGGGCTTTGGTTGTGGCTGACTTATCTTTTAAAGAGTTTAAAGAAGATGGTATCTTTTTAGTTTATAAAGATGATAAAATGTGGATAAAAAAAGCAAAAACCATAAATAATAAAGAATATTTTATCTCTATAAATCCAGATTTTGCACACTTAGTTTATGAAAAAAATGATACGAGAATTATTGCAAAAGCAATATTAACTTTTACAAATCTATAAAAAAGAAAAAATATGTCAAATACAAAGAAAACATTAGAAAAGAAAACCCTTCATCCAAGAAACTTTCATAACGATAGATATGACTTTGATGCTCTAATCAAAAGTGAAGTAACATTAAAAGAGTTTGTTAATCTAAATAAATATGGTGATTTATCAATAGATTTTGCAAATCCTGATGCTGTAATAGCTTTAAATAAAGCCTTACTTTCACACTTCTATGCTGTAAAAAATTGGAGTATTCCAAAAGGTTACTTATGTCCTCCAATTCCAGGTCGGGCTGATTATATTCATCATATTGCTGATTTATTAGCAAAAACTAATGGTAATAAGATTCCAAAAGGAAAAGAAATAAAAGGTTTAGATATTGGTGTTGGTGCAAATTGTATTTATCCAATTATTGGTGTTAGTGTTTATGCTTGGAGTTTTGTAGGTAGTGATATAGATAAAGTATCTATACAATCAGCTCAAAATATTATAGATTCAAATGAATCTTTAAAAGAAAATATAACTGTAAAACTACAAGAAAATTCAAAAAATATTTTTAAAGGTATTATAAATAAGGATGATAAATTTCATTTTACTTTATGTAATCCTCCTTTTCATAAATCTTTAGAAGATACGCTGGCAGGAAATAAAAGAAAAATTCAAAACCTAACAAAACAAGATAATGTAAAAAATGCTTTAAATTTCGGTGGTAAAAACAACGAACTTTGGTGTAAAGGTGGAGAAGTAGCTTTTATAAAACAAATGATAAAAGAGAGTTTTGAGTTTTCAAAAAACTGTTTATGGTTTACAACACTTGTATCAAAAAAAGAGAATCTAGATTTTATTTATGATGCATTAGAAGATATAGATGTTGTTCAATATAAAACAATAGATATGGCACATGGTCAAAAAATAAGTAGAGTTATAGCTTGGACTTTTTTGACAGCAGAAGAACAAAAAATTTGGAATAAATCTAAGATTTAATTCCAAGTATCTTAAAATACTCAACTCTGCTTATTTCAGCAGCTCCTAAACTTGCTAAATGGTCATTATAAACTTGACAATCGATAAGTTTTATTCCATTTTTTTCTGCTTGTTGGCAAAGATGATAAAAAGCTACTTTTGAGGCATCTGTAACCTTTGCAAACATACTTTCACCACAAAAAATATCACCTATTAAAAGCCCATAAAGTCCACCAACTAATTCATCATTTAAGTAACACTCTATTGAAAAAGCAATATCAAGTTCATGTAAGTTCGTGTAAGCTTGTATAAACTCTTCACTTATCCAAGTACTTGATTCATGTTTTCTTTTTACTTCTGAACATGCACGAATTACAGCTTCAAAGTTTTCATTTGATTTTATTACAAAACCTTTATTTGCAATTGATTTTTTAAGACTCTTTGATACTTTCATATCTTGTGGTTTTAAGACCATTCTTTTTTGTGGACTAAACCAATGTATATAATTATAATCATCAATATACCAAGGAAAGATACCCCTTTCATAGGCATTTAGAATCCTTTGAGGATGAAAATCTCCCCCAATAGCCACTAAATCATCTTTCATCATATCTAAACTTGGAAAATCAAAATTATCATCATCTAGTAAATATACAGCATATTTTTTATCAATTAATTTCATAGTTGTATTTTATTGAAAAAAATGTTAATATCCAAACCAATTTAAAAAGAAAGATAATAATATATGGCAAATAGTTACAAAAGAATCGATGCGCATCTATCTAATTTAGGATATTGCACAAGAAGTGAGGCTAAAAAATTTCTTAGGATTTATGAACTTTGTATAAAAGAAAAAAGAGTTTTTGACCCTTCAATAAAAGCATATCATGATGATATTACAATAAACAAAGAAGCAATAGATCCTGAAACTATTACAATATTATTAAATAAACCAGCAGGTTTTATCTGCTCACATAATGACGCAGGAAGTTTAATCTATGCATTGATACCAAACAGATGGAATAGAAGAAATCCAAAAATATCAACGATTGGAAGGCTTGATGTTGATACAACAGGTGCTATTATTTTAACAGATGATGGAGCTTTAAATCATAAATTATCAAGTCCAAAAAGTGATGTTTTAAAAATCTACGAAGCAACTCTTGCTGTACCTTTAAAAGGGGATGAAGCACAAATCTTTTCAAGTGGTGAACTTATGCTAAATGGTGAAACAAAATCATTATTACCAGCAAAACTTGAAGTATTAAGTTCAACACATGTAAGACTAGAAATTTGTGAGGGGAAATACCATCAAGTTAAAAGAATGTTTGCAGCTGTAGGGAATAGGGTACTTACACTTCACAGAGTGAAGTTTGATAGTTTTGATGTGGAAGATTTAGAAGAGGGTGCTTACAAGTTTATAAGTTATGAAAAAAAATAGGATTTTAACAATCCTCTTTTTTTGTAACACTCCATCCAGGATATTTTTCTGAGTTACTATTCATCTCATCTATTTGTTTTTGTGTTAAATCTAAATATTTCATAATCTTTCCATCCCAAATAATACAAGGGAATGTTTCATTCTTTTTAAATAAGTTTTTTATTTTTTCAAACATTTTATAACCTATATATTTTAATCTATTTAAATTTAGCTTTTATTCTTTTTTCAAGTTCAGCTACTGTTTCAATAGCATCTTTTTCATGATTTGAAAATCCCCAGTTAACTAAAACAGAATCAACACCTGCTTTTGTCGCAGCCATTATATCTTTGTGTGAATCACCTATTAATTGTGCATTTATGTTTGAAATTTGATGAATATTTAGTATTTTATGTACCATCTCAGGATTTGGTTTTGGTTTACTAACACTGTCATAACCTAAAATAGTCTTAAAATGTTGTCCAAGTCCCACATGATTTAACATTTTGTGTGCATATTGTGAGTTCGCATTTGTTGCAACTGCAAGTGTAAAATCACCTTTTAAATCATCTATTAACTTTGAGATTCCATCATAAACTACTAAATCACTTAAGCAATGTTGGTTATAGTACTCTTCAAAAAGTTTTGTTTGTTGTGGGGTGAAATCTTTAGTTCCATAAAAAAATTCAGCAGAATTAATATTTGGGTCATTTACTTTTTCTAAAATATAGTTTTTTTCTAGTTTTTCAAAGCCTAGATTTTCTCTAACATAATTTATTGTATTTGTAATAGCAAATCCACTATCTATGAGCGTTCCGTCCATATCAAACATTATTAAACGCATTTATATCCTTCAAAATTGTTACTTTTAAAGAAATAGATTACCATAAATGTACTTAATTGTTTTTTTCTTATTTGGCTTTTTTTAAGTACTTTACATTTACTAAATGATTTTTTGCAATAATACCGACTATACTATTATTGATAGTTATTATAAGGAAATAAATGAAAGAAAAAATAAAAAAATATGCAAAAGAAGGATTGATTTCAATCGTAATTTTAGCAATAGTAATGAACGCTTTAAGTTATTATCGTTCACTTGATTTAAACAAAGATAAATTAGATATAAATACTTTTACACTTCTTGATGGCAGCGTTTATAATATTCCAGAAGATAAACCTCTAGTAATACATTTCTGGGCAACATGGTGTCCTACTTGTAAATTTGAAGCTTCTAATATTGAAAAGATTTCAAAAGACTATGAAGTTGTTACAATAGCACTTCAATCAGGAACAAAAGTAGAAATAGATAAATATTTACAAGAGAATAATTTGTCATTTAGAGTTGTAAACGATGAAGATGGCGTTTTTTCAAGTAAATTTAATATCAAAGCTTTTCCAACAACTCTTATTTATGATAAAGATAAAAATATAAAATTTACAGAAGTTGGATACACTACAACAGCTGGATTATATTCAAGAATGGCCCTAGTTAAATAAAAAAGTTTAGAAAAGTAACAAATAAGATAAAAATTGTCTTGATTTAACAATTATTTAACAAACTTATTGCTATGATTCTTTTATAGGATATTTATATTAAATCCTCCTACCTACTAAATACATTTATTGGGTATCCTATATTTATGAATTATATTTGAACATAGGCTTTACAGTTCTCCCTCTGTAAAGCCTTTTTTTATTGGCTTATTTTATAGATAAACTAAAATTTATATATAAGTGAATATAATACTTATTCTATTTTGGAGTTCAAATGAAAAAAATCTTACCAATATTAACACTAGTAACAATAATTGCAATAATAATTATAATTTTTTTATCAATGTCAAATAAAAAGCAAATGACAGTTATTCATACGGGAAATCATACTCACCAAGCAGTTGAAATAATTCCAAATCATTTTCAAGATACTCAATGTGGTATGACTATTACAACGACAAAACACTCAGCACAAGCTGTTTCTCCTGATGGAAGAACATGGTTTTTTGATGATGTTGGATGTTTAGTTTTGTGGTATAACAATATAAAATTTCAAAAAGAAGCTATTTTATGGGTTTATACAAACGATACAAATGAATATATAGATGCAAGAACTGCATGGTTTAGTAGAATTGATACAACTCCAATGGGACATGGATTTGGTTCATATAAAAATAAACAAGATAATTTTATAACTTTTGATGAAGTTGTTTTAAAAGTTTTAAGAAATGAAGATCTTAGAAATCCATATATAAGAAAAGAACTTCTAGGTAAATAATGGAAACTATAAGTATCATATCTATTATTACTATTGCTTTTTTAGGCTCTTTTGGTCACTGTGTAGGAATGTGTGGTGGAATTGTAATCGCATATTCAAGTACAAAGATCAAAAATGAATGGACAAAACAAATCCAAGCACTTGCGCATTTATTATACTCTTTTGGAAGAATTACAACCTATATGATTTTAGGAGCTTTATTTGGTCTTGTAGGTGGAGTTGTAAGCTTTGATAATACAACAAGTGGAATTTTTTTACTTATAACTGGCGCTATGATGGTTTTAGTAGGACTTTCACTTATGGGGAAAATCAAATTTTTAACAGTAGTTGAGCACTCATGTTCAAAATCTCCACTTTATCAAAGTACTTTTAAATCACTCTTAGGCTCAGATTCACTCTTTAGTTTTTATTTATTAGGAATGCTAAATGGTTTGCTTCCTTGTGGTTTTGTGTATGTATTTGCAATAACGGCTGCAAGTACTGGGAGTGCATTTTGGGGAGCTTTTGTAATGCTTATTTTTGGACTAAGTACTCTTCCAACGCTTTTTTCACTTGGATTTTTTGTAGGTTTATTTAAACAATCAAATCTTAGAAATCTATTTATAAAATTAGCTTCTATATTAGTAATAGCTTTTGGATTTTATATAGCATATTTAGGTTATGAGTATTTAACAGATCCAACAAAATCTATACTAAGCTGCCATATTTAGAAATAAAAAACAAATAAAATAAATTTTATAAAGGAGGAAACAATAATGATTCATAAACCAAGAAAATACTTTAGTCTTTTTGGAATTCTAATAGCAACTGTTAATAGAAAACTGCAATCTATAAACTGTATGATACATACTATTTTATTAGAAGAAATCCCAAAAATCACAAAACTATTGCAACAAAAGCAAATAAAATCAATCAAGCGATACACAACACATAACATATAAACATAAAAATACAGGAAAATAAAAAATGCAAAAAAAATTATCTATAAGCTTAGTTGCAAGCATCTTACTAGCAACAACAAACCTTTTTTCAGCTCAGGATTTAGAAACAATTACAGTTACTAGTGCTACAAAATCAACTCAATCAATCAAAGATGTTACTTCTAATGTTGAAGTTATTACTAAAGAAGAGATCCAAGAGAAACATTTTACAACAGTTAGTGAAGCTCTAAATACACTATCTGGTGTAAATGTTACAAGTTCTGGTGGTGTTGGTCAATTAGATTCTTTATATATAAGAGGTGTTGATTCAAAAAGAATCTTAATCTTAGTAGATGGGATAAGATACAATGAACCAGCAGGTTTAAGTGGTGCTCCATTAGCTCAATTATTAATTGATGATATTGAACAAATTGAAGTAGTAAAAGGTGCACAATCTGGTATTTGGGGTGCAGATGCAAGTGGTGGAGTTGTAAATATTATTACAAGTTCAGCTAAAAAAGGGTTTCATGGTAATGCTGCAGTTGAAATGGGAAGTTTTAATACTAAAAAATATTCAACTACGGTTTCAAACAAAACTGACTTAGGTTATTTAAAATTGAATGCAAATAGGACTGAAATTGGTGGTTTTAGTTCATATGAACCTAAAAAATCTGATGCTAATTATGGAACTAGAGGTGATTCTTTAGATTTAGAAAAAGATGGTATGACTAATAACACATACAGTTTACAAGGTGGATTAAATCTTTCTGATAAGGATAATGTTGATTTATTGTATAAAAAAATTGATGTAGAATATGATTATGATTACGGTTATGATTCAAATTTTAATTTGATTCCTGATGCTACTAATCTAAAATCAAAAATCGAGCATTCTTTTAAATCCGGGAATTATATTCATACTGAAGAAAAATTTAATATAAAATTTAATATTCAACAATCAAAATTCGATAGAACGCAAGATACCTTTACTGCCCAAAGTTTAGTAAATGAATTTGGAATACAATCAACAATTAATTATATAGAAAATGCGAATCTAATTTTAGGTGTAAATAAACAAAACTTTGAGTATGTAACAGATGAATTAAAATATCAAACTGAAGGACTTTTTGTATCAAATACGAATACTTTTGATAAATTGGTTTTATCTCAAGCTTTAAGATATGATAATAATACTAAGTTTGAGGAAAAAGTAACTGGAAAAATTGGAGCAAAATATAATTTTTCAGAAGATTTAAGTACATCTGTAAATTATGGTACAGCTTATAATGCACCAACATTAAGTAATCTAAGTTATACATCTACTTTAAGTCCAGAAACTGCAAAATCTTTTGATATTAATGCCGAATACATGAATTTTAAAGTTACATACTTTGAAAATAAAATTACAGATATGATTTCATATGTTTCTAACTCATTTCCAATTCAATATGAAAATTTAGAGGGAGAAACAACTTTAAAAGGTTATGAATTAGCTTATAAAAAAGATATTATTGAAGATACTATTTTAAATTTAAATTATACTCATTTAAGTGCAAAAGATTCCGATGGCGAAGATTTAGCTAGACGTGCAAAAAATCAAATAGGTTATGGTGTTGATTACTATGGTATTAATAAATTTCATTTTAATGTAAATGGTCAATATATTGGTGACAGATATAATGGTGCAAATAAAACAGGTGCCCAAACTGGAAACTACACAGTTTGGAATTCAGTTGTAAACTATGAAATAAACAAAACATTTTCTACATATTTAAAAGTTGATAATATATTTAATAAATATTATCAAACAGTTGATGGTTATGCAACAGCTGAGAGAAGTGCTTATGTTGGATTAAAGGCTAGTTTCTAATATGAAAAAACTATTATTTATACTACTTTTTTGTATAAATTTATTCGGGGAGCAAAGAGTGGTTACTCTTTCTCCTTCAATAAATGAAATAGTTTATGCGCTTGATAAAGGTCATTTAGTTGTTGCAAATACAAACTTTTGTGATTTCCCAGAATCATCAAAAGAAGTAAAAAAAATTGGAGGATATTCTTCAATCTCTATTGAAAAAATTTTGGAAGTAAATCCAAGCGTTGTAATAGGGCAAAATTATGATGAGAAACTTATTTCAAATCTAAAAGCTCTAAATATAACAGTAATGGATTTCAAAACAAACACCCTTGATAATATAAAAAATACAATTCAAGAGTTAGGAACTTTTTTTAATGCAGATATAAAAGCAAAAGAGCTTATTTCAAATATTGATAAATCACTAGCTTCTTTAGATAATATCACAAAAGATAAAAAAATACTATTTGTAATAAGCCCAAATAAAAGCTTAGCAAATCAGATTTATGTAACGGGAAATTTCTTATATTTTGAAGATATTATAAAAGCAAGTGGTAACCAAAACGCTTATAATTCAACAAATAAAAGCCAACCTGTTGTAAATGCAGAAAAAATAATAGCTATGAACCCTGATATAATAATACTTCTTGGTGCTTTTTTTGAAGGAAAAGAAAAAGAGCTAGAGGAAGTAAAAAATGCTTGGAGATTACTTCCTATAAATGCAGCTAAAAATGATAATGTTTATGCAATAGACAAAGAATATTCAGGGATTCCAAGCCATAGAGTTCAATACTTTATAGATGACTTTAAAAAGATATTAGAAAATGTTAGAAATAAATAATTACAATAGTTCAATCTTACATGAAATTTCATTTTCATTAACTGAACATGAAAATTTGATTATATTAGGTGAAAATGGTGCTGGGAAATCAACTCTTGCAAAAGTTTTATCGAACTTAATAGAAAATGACAAAGTAAAAATTTTTGGTGAAAATATTAATAAAATGGATGATTTAAAAAGAGCTTTTTTAATAAACTACATACCTCCAAAACTTTCTATTTTTGATGAATATATCACTTTACGAGAGTTTTTAGAACTATCTTTTGTTTCAAGTGTTGATAATGAAAAGATAAATAGGGTAATTAAACTTTTGAATCTAAAAAAATTAGAAGATAAATATTGTAAATCATTTAGTTCAGGAGAAAAGCAACTTTTACTTTTGGCTTCAAGTATTATGCATGATGCTCAAATCACTATTTTTGATGAACTAACAGCAAATCTTGATATTAGTAGATTGAAAGAAGTTTTTGATATTTTTAATGGTGATTTATTAAACCAAAAAATAGTTATAACTCATAATCTTGATTTAGCTTACGCTTTAAAATATAAAGTTTTATTTTTAAAAGATGGAATAATAGAGTTTTTTGGTTCATACGATGAATTTTTTGATAATAAAAATTTAAAAAAATTTTATAAAAATACTATTAAAAAATTAGATGATCACTTGGTGGTAAATTTATGAAGTTTTTTTTATACCTAATTAGTTTTATTATTCTTTTACTCTCTCCTTTTTTAGGAGAAATTACTTTATCTATAAAAGATATTTTTGATAATACAAGTACAACATACACTATTTTTTGGGATTTAAGAGTTCCTAGAATTTTATTAGCTTTTTTTGTTGGAGGTATTTTAGCATTGGGTGGTTTGATATTTCAAATTATTTTTAAAAATGAGTTAATCACTCCTTATACTTTAGGAATTGCAAGTGGAACTACACTTTTTACAGCTATTTCAATAGTGTTCTTTCCTGCAGTTTATATTTCAATTTCTTCTGTTTTTGGTTCAATTATTACTATATTGATTTTATATTTTATCTCTAAACAAATAAATAAGAATTCAATTGCAGTTTCAACAAATTCAATACTTTTAATAGGTATTGCTTTATCTTATTTTTATGGTTCGGCATTGATGTTAGTTTTTTATATGAGTAATTTGCAAGAAAATTATTCAATAGTTCGATTTACCCTTGGAAGTTTGGATACTGTTGGTTTTAACAGTGCTTTTATTATTATGATTGTTAGTATTATATTTTATACAATTATTAATCTAAATAAAGAAAAAATAAAACTTTTATTACTTTCTAATGATATGGCATTTTTAAAAGGATTAAATGTAAATAAAATTAATATTTTACTTTTAGTTGTTGTATCTTTAAGTGTTGGAGTATCTATTAGTTTTGTTGGTCCAATTGGATTTATAGGGCTTGTTATTCCTCATATTATTAAACTAATTTATAAACAAAGTGCTGATAAATTGTTTTTCCCTGTGTTTTTCTTTGGGGGGATATTTTTAGTATTCTCTGATTTAATATCTAGAAATTTAAATACAGACTCTTCGCTTCCTATTGGAGTTGTAACAGCATTTATTGGAGCACCATTTTTTGTTTATTTATTGATAAGAAGAAATAAGACACAATAAATATAAAAGAATTTTATATATTTTATTATAATTTCCAATGTCTCACATTGTCTTGATTTACATTGTCTTTTACTTTAGTACATAATTGAGGAAAAAAATTTAAAAAATCATCTTCTAAAGCATCTATATTATCTACCACACTATCAAAATAACTAATTGCAGTTTCTCTTTGTTTAAGTCTTGGAGATAATCTTTTATCCATTCTTTCAAAAGATGCTTTTAATTGATTTAAGTTGTGATATTTATTTAATAAATCTCTATCTATCATATTATAAATTGGAATATTTGCATGATTTGGGAAATAGGGTGTTCTTTTATTTGCTTGATGATAAAAAACTTTTGAAAATTCATTTATAGAAGTTTTACAATATTCATCCCAGTTTTTTGTTAAAAAATAATCATAGGTCAAATCGATGATTACAGGTTTTAATAAACCTTTTTCTCTTAATCTTCTTTTACTACAACTTACTATTTCATGAGAGTCTGTGTATGAATCTATTATTTTGTGAGTGGTCATACCATTTTTCATATCTACACTTGCATCTTCCCAAAATTTACCTTTTAGAGGATCTGCTAAAAAATTCCCAATTTGGAAATCTATTTTTTGTTCAGATAAAAAAACATGTGCTAACCAATTCAATTATTATTTCTTTTTATTTTTTTTCTTAGCAGCTTTAGCAAGTTTTGCATTTTTTTTTCTTTTTTCTTTTTTAGCTTCAACATTAGCAGCTTTTCTAGCATTTATTACTTGTTCTCTTTTTGCTGCTTCCTCAGGAGTAAAAGATGCTTTTACTGTATTTGTTTGTTGAGTCATTCTTTTTGCTAGTTTTTCACCTTTTGTTGTATCTACACTTGAAGTATTTGCTCTTCCCATTTTCTACCTTATATCTTTTTTAATTTTTGTATTATATTAGATTTTCAATAAAGAAGGTATTACACGTAAAATATGCAGCTTACTTATGTTGAATATAAGCTAACACCTCAATATATTAAAGCTATATGCATTAGTGATATATTGTATTAAATCAGGTAAAACTATTCTACTCACTATTTTTTATAGTGAGAAAGAAAAAGTTTGGAATTAAAAGCTTGTGCTTATAAAACCAATAACTGTAAAAGAAACTCCTACTAAAATTACTAAATTTCTAACCATTTCCATTATAATTCCTTTTAATTGATATAAGTTATTATATAGAGTTAGTGTCAATTTTAAAATGTACAAATTATTTACATTTTCTTGACATTTTTAGTTGTTCTTGAAAATTATTGAAAAGATATTATGAGAGTCTTTATAATAATATTCTAGTTTAAAATTATGCTTTTGGATAATTTTATTAACAATATTCAAACCTAATCCATGACCTGATTGTTGGTTTGGTTCTCTAGTGAATGGTCTTATATAATAAATAAGGTCATTTGATAACTTTTGAGCAATATTTTTTACATTTAATCTATTGTTTTTTGCTTCAATTTCAATAGGATAATCTTGGGCATATTTCAATGCATTATCAATTAAATTTTTTAATGCAAGTGTTAAATAATATTTATCTGCAAGAATATAAAAATCATTTTTTATTTCTAATTTTATTTTTGATTCATCATCAATAGCTAGTTTTGATAAAGCTTCTAAAATCAAGCTACTTACTTTAAATTCAGAAGATTTAAGTGTGGCAAAATTTAGTTTTTCTCTTTCCAATAATTTACTTGTTAATTCTTCAATATCTAAAAATACTCGATTTATATTTGAAATTTCACTACTTTCATTTTTATTTTTTAGATTTTCAAGTAAAAATTTACCCTTTGTAATTGGTGTTTTTAGTTCATGGCTAATATTTCGTAAAAGCTCTTCCCTTGAATGAATAATCTCATGTTGTTTTTCAAGATATGAGTTTAAATTGTTTGTTATTTCACTTAGCTCATTATTTTCTCCGATATCCACTTTGATACTATTCTCATCATCTTTAAAGAGTTGAAGAACCCCTTCATTTAGCTTATATAGTTTGTCTTTAATCTCTTTAATGATTTTTCCTGAAATTATAAATGAAAGGATGATTGCCACAAGAAGTAAGATTACTAATTCAAGTTTTATAGTTTCGATGAAATTTTCGGTATTTTTTTCTGTTTTATTTAACTCGTCTTGTAAATAAGCTATCTCTTCAATCAAAAGTTTTTGAATAAGAGTATTTATTTGATCATACTTTTCATTAAACAAATTGAAGTTTTTTTCTTCTTTTTTTAAGACAAGTTCATAAAGTTCTTGCTTGATCAGTTTTTTTGTATTTTCAAATTCTAAAAATATTAACTCTAAATTTTCTTTTTCTTTCATTGATTCGGAATTATTTATAGTATCTTTTTTCTGTAACAATAGATTTTCAAAAAGTTCGTCAGCCTTTTGTAATCTTTTGTTTACGATATTCATTTTTTCAAAATCTGTGATAATATCAAGAACAATCCAAGAAAAAGAGTTGTTATACTCTTTTAATTTTTCAACTCTTCTTATTTGGTCATATCTGTGTTTTTGAGAATTATGAACTTCATTTAAATTAAAGATTGTATAAAAAAATACGCCTATAATAAACATCAATATAAATAGAATTAAAGAAAAAGAGATATAAAGTCTTTGTTTAATTGTCATTTGTAAATTTATATCCTATTCCCCAAACAGATTTTATATATTTAGTCTCTTTAAAATCATCATTTATTTTAAATCGAATATTACTTACATGCATATCAATAGTTCTGTTTTTTGTATCTTTTTTTAGGGAAGTTTGATTAACTATATCTTCTCTAGATACTACTTTATTCATATTTTCTATAAACATAAAAAAGATTTCTGATTCTATTTTTGTAAATTCAACTTCTTGGTTTTCCAAAAAAACTCTTTTTTTATCTAAATCAATAGTTAAATCATTTATTTTTATTTTGTCATCATCTATATATCTTTTTAGTGTAGCATCAATTCTTAAAACCAATTCCCTTGGTTCATAGGGTTTTGAGAGATAATCATCAGCACCTAATTCAAAACCATGAATTTTATTTCCAATATCATCCCTTGCTGTTGAGATGATAATTGGTATATTTTTTATGTTTTTTAATTTTTTAAATAAATCAAAACCATCCATTCCAGGAAGGCCTAAATCTAAAATTACAATAGAGTATATATTATGATTTTCTTCAAAATCTTCAAGTGCTTCCAAAGGTTTAGAAAAAACAACACAATCATAATCATAAGATTTTAAAAAACTACTAATTAAATTTTGTAACTCAAAATTATCTTCAATCAAAAGAACATTTTTACTCATTTTATACCTTACTTATTACTAATTGTTCTTAGCCAAAGATACCCAAATAAAGCTGAAAATAAAGAAGCACTTAGGATTCCAATTTTTGCTTGTAAAATTAATTCAGGAGTGTTTATAAATGCAAGATCAGCTACAAATATAGACATAGTAAATCCAATACCACCTAAAAATGCTACTCCAAATACTTGACTTAAATTACTATCTTTTGGTAACTGAGCAATTTTTAATTTCACAGCTACATAAGAAACCCCAAAAATACCAATTACTTTTCCAAAAATTAAACCTAATATAATTCCTAACGATACAGGTTCTACAATTGTTGTACTAATAGAGCTAAAATCTATTTTTATACCTGCATTTGCCAATGCAAAAATTGGGATGATAATAAGCGCAACAGGTAGATGTAAATTATGTTCTAATCTTGCTGCTGGAGTTTCTACTTCGTTTATTTTGTTTCTAATATCAGTTAATATTCTTTTTTGTTCTTCATTTATTTGATAATCCTCTCCAACTGGATATTTTTCATACTCTTCTAATAAGACTTTTGCTTCTTTTGTTAAAGTAGATGGAACTCTTTTCGGTCTTGACGGAATTGCAAGTGCTGCTAAAACTCCAGCAATTGTAGCATGAACACCTGATTCAAGCATAAAAAACCACATAAATAATCCAACAATAAAATAAGGTAAAATCATATGAATACCAAATCTGTTAAATGCAAGCATAAGCGCAAACATTAATCCAGCTAAACCTAAGGCCATCATATTAATAGTATCTGTATAAAATAATGCAATTACAATCACTGCACCTAAATCATCTACAATAGCAAGGGCAACTAAAAAAGTAACTAAAGCTGTTGGTACTCTTTTCCCTAATAACACTAAAGCACTAATTGCAAAGGCAATATCTGTTGCCATTGGAATTCCCCAACCAGCGCTTCCAACTGTTCCATAATTTAAACTTGTGTAAATAAGTGCTGGAAATACCATTCCTCCAATTGCTGCTAAAATAGGTAATATCGCAACTTTTAAATTAGAAAGCTCACCTGCTGTTATCTCTCTTTTTATTTCAAGACCAATTAGAAAGAAAAATATTGCCATAAGACCATCATTTATCCAATGATGTAGTGAATGTGAAAGGGCCCATGAACCAACATTAAAATCAATATTCATATGAAAAAAGTGTGAATATGTTTCATACAAAGAGGTATTTGCTAATACTAATGCAATAATAGTCATTACAATTAATATCAAACCTGTTGTAGTTTGTGCATGTAAAAACTCTTCAAATGGAGTTGATACTTTTTTGAAAGCTTTTTCCCAAGGAGCATATAGTTTCATTTTAATTCCTGTAAATTGAAGTTTATAAATTTTTTATTATATAAATGTCAATTATACTTTTTAAGTGCAAATTTTTTTACAAGTATTTTATTTACAATTTCTTGACATTTTTTAAATATTATAATTTTTTCTTATTAATATATAAACAAGGTTTAATTTTTATAAGTTATAATTATGAAAATATTTAGAAAAAATTTTTATTTGCTAGTTGGATTTAGCTTAGCTTTTAACTTTTTTGGTAAATGTGCAAAGACCATAGTGCTATTTTTGATAAATTTATCTTTTTCATAAATTGCAATATCAAGACACATAGTTTGGGTTCTAAAAGTTAGTAGTTTGATGGTTTGATTTCTTTCTTCAAAACTTAGATTCTCTTTACTTAAATCAATTATTGAGTTTTTATCTTTTGCCAAAGTTTGCCTTTTAATTTTTTCTAATTATAATAAATTATTCTTAATAGGATTTAATAATGCAACAAGAAGAGATGATAAAATCAATCCCCTCAGATAGATTACAATTTTTCCCAATAATGATGTTTGCTATTGTTATGGGATTGGCAGGTTTAACTTTAGTATATAAAAAAGTAAGCGAAGCTTTATATCTTCCTTCAATTATTTATATGCTTATGATGTTTTGTACAACAATTATATTTTTTATAATTTTGTATTTTTATTTATCAAAAATTATGAAGCATAAAAATGAAGTGAAAAAAGAATTTTCGCACCCAATTAGAATCAATTTTTTTGCAGCTTCTTCTATTTCAATACTTATTTTATCAATGATTTATAGAAATACTTTTGATTCTTTAGCTCAAATATTTTTTATTGTTGGGGCTATTTTACATATATTTTTTACTTTTTATACTATTAAGTTTTGGATAAATAACAACCTTGAAATGCAACACTCAAATCCTGCTTGGTTTATTCCTATTGTTGGAAATTTAATTGTTCCAATTGCTGGAAAAGGATTTGTTGATGATACGGTTTTATATTTTTATTTTTCAATAGGAATATTTTTTTGGATTATATTATTTTCTATTATTTTAAATAGAATTATTTTTCATAATCAATTTGCACCTAAATTTATGCCAACGCTTTTTATTCTTATTGCACCTCCTGCTATTGGGTTTATTTCTTATGTAAAATTAACTGGAAGTTTAGATTTTTTTGCTCAAATTTTATTTAATTTGGGACTATTTTTTACAATTTTAGTATTTGTTATGTATAAAAATTTTATAAATATTAAATTTTTTATATCATGGTGGGCATTTACTTTCCCAATGGCTGCTATAACACTAGCAACAATTTTGATGTATGATTTAACTCATAAGTTTTTTTATGGACTTTTAGCTTATATTTTAATGTTAGTAACAACTATAATTATAATCTTAGTTGCTAGACAAACAATTATTCATATGACTAAAAAAGAAATTTGTATAATGGAGTAAAATTTAATCCATCTGTTTTTTTAAAATCGTTATAATATTTTTTATTAAAAATTTGAAGGAAATATTATGGATTTTAGATATATAGGAAAAAGTGGATTAAGAGTTAGTTCTATTTGTATGGGAACTATGACTTTTGGTTCAAGCTCATCAAGACAAGAAGCCTTTAAAATATTGGATAAAGCTTATGAAAGTGGAATAAATTTTTATGATACAGCTGAGCTTTATCCAGTTCCACCTAAAAAATCATATGAAGGAACAACTGAAATAATAGTTGGCGAGTGGTTAAAAACAAAAGCAAGAGATTCTATAATACTTGCAACGAAAGTTAGTGGAGCAGCATCAGGATGGTTTGTACCACCAACAAGACATGGTTTAACAGCAATTGATTCTTTTCATATAAAAAGAGCAGTTGAAGGAAGTTTAAAAAGACTTGATACTGATTATATTGACCTTTACCAAATGCATTGGCCGGATACTATTGTACCTATTGAAGAGAGTTTAAAAGCTTTTGATGAGCTTGTTCGTGAAGGGAAAGTAAGATATATAGGAACTTCAAATGACACAGCTTATGGACTTACAAAAGCAAATGAGACTTCAAAAAATAAAAATTTAGCAAGATTTGAATCAATTCAAAACAATTTTTCACTTTTAAATCCAAGATTTTTAGATGAATTATCAACAGTTTGTAAAAATGAAAAAATCTCACTTTTACCATATTCACCTATTGGTGGAGGAGTTTTAAGCGGAAAATATAATAACTCTTTCTATCCAGATGATGCAAGATTTAGCGCATATATGAAACATGAAAACCCAAGAGTTCAAGCACAAGCTTCAAGATTTGTAAATGATAAAACAAAGGCAGCAACTGCAAAATACCTTGAACTTGCAAAGCAATATGGAATCTCACCTGTGACTTTAGCTGTAGCTTATTCAAAACATTTTGATTTTGTAGCCTCTACTATAATAGGCGCTAGAACAGTAGGGCAGCTAGATGAGTCATTAGCAGCATTTAAATTTAAAATAGATGATGAATTAATGAAAAAAATTGAAGAGATTCAAAAAGATATTCTTTATCCTATGGGATAAAGAAATAGAAATGAAATAATTAATATAATTTAATTGTTTCATTTTTTTTTCAAATTATTATTTACAAGATAAATCCCTAATAATTTATTGTAAAATTATTCTTATATAGATAATATATTGTAATAAAAGTATTTTAAGGTTTTTTATGACAAATATTAAATTATTATCTGCAAGTTTAGAGTTAATTGAAAATGATTTTTTCAATTCTTTAGCTGTATCTGTTGTTATTTGGAAAAATGATGAACATTATACTATAGAAACTATCTCAAAAAATATTAATAAAATTCTGGGTTTTAGCCAAAAAAATTTTATGAATAAAAAAACTATTTATTCTAATTTAATTCATCCTGATGATTTAAAAAGAGTTCTGAATGAAGTTAAAAATAATGTAAATGAAAAAAAACTTGAATTCACCCATGAACCTTATAGGATTATGAATTCTAAAGGTTTTTATAAATGGATTAAAATTGATGTAACTATTATTTATGAAAAAGGGAATGTAAGCCATTTTATAGGATATCTTTCTGATTGTACTTCTGAAAAAGAGATACTACTTGAGAAAGAATTAGAAAAAAGTAAACTATCAACAATAATTCATTCTTTACCTGATCTTTTATGGATAAAAGATAAAAATGGTAAATATTTAGCTTGTAATAAAAGATTTGAAGATTTTTATGGTGCAAAAGAGAGTCAAATAATTGGAAAAGTTGATGAAGATTTTGTAAATAAAGAACTTGCCGAGTTTTTTAGAGAACATGATTTAAAAGCTATGCAGAGTAATATTCCCTTATCAAATTATGAAGAATTAACTTTTTCTAGTGATGGACATACAGAATATTCACATACAATTAAAACAAAAGTTGTTTTAATTGATGGAAGTATTTATGGAGTACTTGGTATTTCTAGAGATATTTCTGATATCAAAGAATATCAAAATAAGATATTAGAGCAAAAAGAAGAGTTTGAAACTATTTTTAATTTTTCTAAAGATGGTATCGCAATAGTAGATTTAGAATCAAATTTTTTAAACTGTAATAACTCTTATTGTGAGATGTTAGAATATTCAAAAGAAGAACTATTAACTAAATCTTGTATTGAGCTTACAATTTCTGAAGATAAAGAAAAATCAATAAAGACATTAAAAAAAATAATAGAAGATAGTTTTATAATTAATTTTGAAAAAAGATGTTTAACAAAAAATAATAACATAATTTATGTAAATATGTCTGTTAGTTTATTACCTGATAAAAAACGAATTTTAATGGTTACAAAAAATGTATCAGATGTAAAATTTATTGAAGAACAATCAAAACTAATTTCTATGGGTGAAATGATAGGTAATATTGCACATCAATGGAGACAACCTTTAAGTGTTATTTCTACGGCTTCCACAGGAATTCTATTTCAAAAAGAGTATGGAGTATTAGATGATAAAATACTAATAGATAGTATGAATAGTATTAATAATAGCGCACAATACTTATCAAAAACAATAGATGATTTTAGAAATTTTATTAAAAATGATAAAACTGAAGAGTTAACAAGTGTGAAAGATGCATTTGATTTTGCAATACACCTTACTGAAGCTTCACTGAAAAATAATTATATTAATATAATAGTTGATTATGAAGATGATATAATTATTCATGCTATTAAAAATGAATTAATACAATGTTTTATAAATATTATAAATAATGCAAAAGATGCACTAATAGAAAATACTAAAGAAGGAAACCGATATATAATTGTATCAATTAAAAAAGTGAAAGATGCATTAGAATTAAGTATAAAAGATAGTGCAGGAGGAATATCTGAGGATATCATTGAAAGAATATTTGAACCATATTTCACAACAAAACATCAATCTCTTGGAACAGGATTAGGTTTATCTATAGTAAATAAAATTTTAAGAGACAAGTATCATGCAAATATACTTGTTTATAATGAAGATTTTACATTTAATAATTTTAAATATTATGGTGCATGTTTTAAAATAACCTTTAATAAAGAAGTTCTATAAAATATAATAATATTTTATTAATAAATAGCTATAATAAAATATTATATTTATATTATTAGGGGAAATAATGAAAAGTATGAGTATCGCAAGGAAGTTTACAACGGTTACTGTTTTAGTAACAATTGTAATGTTAATTATTGGTTATTTTATTTTAAATATTTATAAAAATAAACTTACACAAGAAGTTTATACAGATGTTAAAACAGAATTAAAACGTATTTCTACTATAAATATTGATGGAAAACTAGATGTTGGTATTTCAAATGCAGTTTCAATATCAAATGACTCTTCAATAAAAGAATCATTATCTTCTAATAATAGACAACTAGCTATAGATGCATTGGGAACACTATCTGAAAATATGAAAAAATCAACACCTTTTAATAATATTGAAATTCATATTCATACAAAAGATTCACACTCTTTTTTAAGATCTTGGAAAACTGATAAGTTTGGTGATGATTTAAGCCCATTCAGAGCAAGTGTTGTTAAAGTAAATAGTACAAAAGAAGCTGTAAATACATTTGAAGTTGGGAAGGCTGGACTTAGTATTAGATCGGTTGTTCCAATTTTTGATAATAAAAATAATCATGTTGGTTCATTGGAATTTATGCAAGGTATAAATTCAGTTGCAAAAGAATTTGATAAAAATGGGAATGGATTTCTATTATTAATGGATAATGCTGCTGCTGTTGAGGCTATTGATGAGACTTTAAAACTTGCAAATTATACTATTTCTCAAAAATTCGTAAATAAAGATTTTTTAGAAGATGCTAAAAAACTCGATTTTAAAGAATTACTTGCAAATGATTACTATATTTCAGATAAATATTTTTATACATATATTAATATAACTGATTTTAATAATAAAAAATTAGGAATTGCACTTAGTGCAGAACCTATTGAAAAAGTTCAAATTAATATTGATCATACATCTTATATTATTTGGATTGCATTGATTATTTTAGTGGTATCTTTGGTTATTAGTATGATTTTTTCATTATTAAATATGAGAAGAAGTATTTTAAATCCAATTCTTGAATTAAAAAATTCTATTGATACTATTGCTAATAATGATTCTTCTGACAATTCAAAAATAAAAGTAACTTCAAATGATGAAATAGGTGATGTTGTAAATAGCTTTAATAATTACTTAGAAACTATTGAAAAAGGTATTCTTCAAGATCAATTAGTAATTGATGAATCAAGACAAATTATTGGAAAAGTAAATGCTGGATTATTAAATGACAGAATAAAAGGAGAAGCTCACTCTAAAGGAGTTTCATCATTAGTTATTGAAATAAACTCTATGATAGGAAGGATGCAAAGTAATCTTACAATATTAAGTGAAACTTTAGTTGCTTTAGCAACTGCAAAATATGATTATAAAATTCCTCATATTGAAAATTTAACAGGAATGATAGCCTCTTTATTAAGTGGTGCAAGAGTTACTCAATCTTCTATAAATGAAATTATGTGTTTGATTGAAAAAGCAAATAATGAATTATCGCAAAGCTCAAATGAACTTAAAAATGCATCTAATAGATTAAGTAATTCTTCAAATACTCAAGCTGCATCACTTGAAGAAACAGCAGCTGCAATTGAAGAAATTTCAGCAACAGTATCAAGAAGTAGTGAAAATGCTTTTAAAATGTCAAAATATGCTCAAAATGTAACAAAATCAAGTGAAGTTGGTAAAAATTTAGCTGAAGAAACTGCACTATCAATGGATCAAATTAATAGTCAAGTGATTGCAATTAATGAAGCAATTACAGTGATTGATCAAATTGCTTTTCAAACTAATATTCTTTCTTTAAATGCAGCTGTAGAAGCAGCAACTGCTGGAGAAGCAGGACGAGGATTTGCAGTAGTTGCAGCAGAAGTTAGAAATCTAGCTTCAAGAAGTGCAGAAGCTGCAAAAGAGATTAAAGATCTAGTTCAAAATGCAACAAGTAAAGCAAAGGATGGAAAAGATATTACATCAAAAATGATTGAAGGGTTTAATAATTTAAAAGAAAATATTGTGATTACTACTAAGTTAATTGATGATGTTGCAAATGCTTCAAAAGAGACACAAAATGCAATGACACAAATTAATGATACTGTTAATTCTTTAGACCAAGCTACTCAAGAAAATGCCCTTCTAGCTTCAAGTATTAGTGAAATGGCAACAAGAACATCAAATTTAGTTCAAAATTTAGAAAACACTATAAATCAAACAAGTTTCGATAGAAGTGCTTATAAAAGAGTGTGTGATACAAATTTAATCATTGATATAAATAAATTAAAATCAGATCATATTAATTTCAAAAATACAAATTTTGTTCAATGTAAATCAAATCATACTTTTAAAGTAACAAACCATCACCAATGTAATTTAGGAAAATGGATAGATGCAAATGAAGATAAAGACTTTGCAAAATCAAAAGATTGGGAAGAATTAAAAATTGCTCACCAAAAAGTTCATACAATGGTTCAAGATACAATAGATTTATATGCACAAAACTATGACAATGGACAAATTTTTGCAGTAACACAAAATATAGAAAAGAATATGGAAATTGTATTTGATAAATTAGATAAAATCAGAGAAATAAATTGTAGTAATAAGATATAAGGGAAAAAGCATGAGTGAAACAGTTTTGAATGATAATGCATTTCTCGTTAGCGAAACTAACGAAAAAGGAATAATAACATTTGTAAATGATGAATTTTGTAAAGTTGCTGGTTATTCAAGAGAAGAACTAATTGGACAAGCTCACAATTTGGTTAGACACAAAGAGATGCCAAAAGCTGCTTTTGAAGATTTATGGAAAACTGTCAAAGAAGGAAACGTTTGGCAAGGATATGTGAAAAATAGTACTAAAAGTGGTGGTTTTTACTGGGTTTATGCAACGGTTTATCCCTATTTAAATGAAAATAAACAAATATGTTATATGTCTTGTAGAAGAAAATTTGAAAAAAGTAAATTGCCAGAAATTGAAGATTTATACAGAGCAATGAGATAATAATTTATTAATGATTAATACTATTTACTTTCATTTACTTTGTATTTAAATTATATTTAAACTGATAACATAATATAACAGTAAATTAAGAAAAAGGATTTATTCATGATTAATAGTATATCTTCAAGTTCAACAATTATGGCAGAATTAGCACAAAGTACAAGTAGTTCTAGTTCTACAAGTTCATTGACTTCAGCTCAATTAGATACTATATCTTCAGTTCTAGAGAATTATGATTCTAGTAATTTAAGTGCTAGTGATGCGCAAAGTATTATCAAAAGTTTTGAAGAAGCAGGAATTGAGCCTTCTTCTGATTTAGAAAGTGCAATGGCTGAATTAGGTTTTAGTGCTCAAGAAGTTGGCAGTCTTGGTGGTGCTGGTGCTCAAGGTGGAATGCCTCCACCTCCAAGTGAGGAAGAAGTTAGCTCTATTTCTACATTATTAGATTCTTTATTAAGTTCTGATGATGAAGATGAAACATCGACTTCGTTTTCAACATCAGATATTATGGATTATACTAGTAGAATTTTAAGTCTAAATGATAGTAGTAAAGAGGAAGTTATGAATTTATTGGATAAATATTCAAGTGAAGATAGTGGTTACACTCAATCAGAAACTAACACACTTTTAAAAGCTTCTTTAAGTGATATTTTAAGTGACACTAGTAACTATAAATCAGTTTCTTTTTATGGTTAATTTTATAGTAATATGATAAATATTTTAATGATAGAAGATGATCCAGAATTTTCACTCTTTTTGGGTGAATATCTGGACAAATATAATATAAAAATCACAAATTATGAAGATCCATATTTAGGTTTAAGTGCTGGAATTTCAAACTACGATTTGCTTATTTTAGATTTAACACTTCCTGGAATCGATGGACTTGAAGTTTGTGAAAAAATTTCAAAAAGCTATGATATTCCAATTATAATCTCAAGTGCTAGAAGTGATGTAACAGATAAAATCATGGGACTTCAAATTGGTGCTGATTATTATCTTCCAAAACCTTATGATCCAAAAGAAATGTATGCTGTTATTCAAAGTCTTTTAAGAAGATCAAAAAAATCTAATAAAGTCGAAGAAAATAGTGTTTTTAAATATGATAAATCTTCTTTAACTATTTATTTTAAAGAAAATGAGCTAAATCTAACACATGCTGAATATGAAGTTATGATTTGTTTATTAAAAAACAAAAATACAATTGTTTCAAGGGATCAAATTGTAAATGAGTGTGAAAGTTTAACAGACAGTTATAGTAAAAGTTTAGATGTTATAATAGGACGACTTCGTACTAAATTAGATGATGACTCAAAAAAACCTAAATATATTCACTCTGTTAGAGGTTTGGGATATAAAATATCACAATGAATTTTAACTCATTATTCACTAAAATAGTTTTCGTATTTATAATATCAATAGTGTTATTTCTTGCAGTTTTTATATCTTATTACTCTTATCAAAAAAATTTATTGCTTAAACAAATTAGAGATAATTATGTAGAAGTTACAAAATATATTCATGAAAATAGATTGTCTCCTCAAGAAATAGAATCTTATTTAAATAAATTAAATTTTAAAGCAGAGATAAATCCTCAAGAAATAATTTACAATTCTGTTAATGTATCTTCTGGACCAGGATTTGATATTATTAAAAATGAAGATAATTTTTATATGATTATAGTTACTCCAGATTTTAGAATTTTGTTTAAAGACTCAAGAACATATTCCCTTGAATATTTAGGCTTCTGGATTTTAGGAATAGTTTTTATTATATTTACATTAAGTTTTTTATGGATTATTCAATCTTTAAAACCTTTAAAAAATTTAAAAATGCAGATTCAAAATTTTTCAAAAGGAAATTTAGAAATTGATTGTAAAAGTAATAAAAAAGATGAAATAGCAGATGTTGCAAATGAATTTGATAGTGCTGTAAAAAAAATAGCTTTATTGTTAAATTCAAGACAATTATTTTTAAGAACTGTAATGCATGAACTAAAAACTCCTATTGCAAAAGGAAGAATTGTTAGTGAATTAATTGATGATAATAAGCAAAAAGATAGAATGATAAATATTTTTGATAAATTAAATTTTTTAATAAATGATTTTTCTAAGATAGAACAAATTGTTTCTAAAAACTATAAAATAAATAAATTTCCTATTTCAATAAATAAAGTTTTAGAAAAATCAATTGATATGATGATGTTAGAGAAGCCACAAAATAAAATAGAAATTGAAAATATTTTAGATTCCATGATAAAAGTGGATTTAGATTTATTTTCACTTGCTATTAAAAACTTACTTGATAATGGTATTAAATATTCAAGTGATAAAAAAGTTAAAATAACCCTAAATAAAGATGAAATATTAATAATATCAAAAGGAGATAAACTTCATAAGCCAATAGAAGAATATTTTAAACCATATCACAATGATACAAGTAATAAAAACCATGGAATGGGTCTTGGTCTTTATATTGTGTCAGAAATTTTAAGTATTCATAATATGGAATTAAGATATGAATATCTTGAAGATATGAATATATTCAAAATCAATTTATAATTTTATCAATTTCTCTTAACTGTTTACTTTCATTTACTTTTTATTTAAGACATATTAAATCTTGCTTTTTATAATTCTCATATATAAATAATATGAGGAATAATTATGAAAAAAACTTTAACTTTAACTTTACTTCTTATGACATTAAGTAGTGTGATTTATGCAGCCTCTGAACAAAGAGAACCACCAAAAGAAGCAATAGAAGTTTGTGTTGGACAAGATGTAGAATCATTATGTTCAATACAAACTCCAAAAGGTACATTAAGTGGAAAATGTATGCATACTCCTGATGAAAAATATTTTGTTTGCATGCCAGAGGGTGGACCTGATAAAAATGCTCCTGAGAGAAGATAGTAGTTTATTATGGCAATTGAACAAATAAATGGTTGCATCGGTTGTGAAGAGTGTATAAAAGCTTGTCCTACTGATGTAATCAGATTAGATGCTAAAACGAAAAAAGCATTTATAAAATATGTAGAAGACTGTCAAATCTGTCATCTATGTAGAATGTACTGTCCTGTGGATGCTATTACAATAACACCTTATAAATCTATACCTGTTGTTGTGTCGTGGGGTTGATTATGCAAAATAATATCAAATTAAAATACATTCTAATATCTTTATTTATTTTTGTTGCGATCCCATTGTTTATTCTTTCATTACAAGAACTTCCTTCAAGAACACTTCTGAAAGAATCAATTTCAGTACTCGTAATTATAGGATTTTTTTCTCTTCTTGGACAATTTTATTTAAATAGATCAAATAAAATATTTATAAAAATTTATAAGATGATTAAAATAATAAAATTTCATAAAATTGTTGGATATGCTGTTATTACTATATTTTTTATTCATCCTTTTTTGATTATTTTACCACGATTTTTTGAAGCAGGAGTAGATCCTTTTTATGCTTTATGGCTTATGATTACTGATTTTAAAAGTATAGGAATAATTTTTGGATTAATCGCTTGGTGTGTAATGTTAGCTTTACTTTTAACATCATATTATAAAGATAAATTAAATATGACTTATACTAAATGGCGAATTTTACATATGATTTTATCTGTAGTATTTGTAGTAGCAGCACTTTGGCATGTTATAGATTTAGGACGACATATGAACGAAATTATGATTTTCTTTATATTTTTATTAGTTTGTATTGCTGTTTATTTATTAGGAAAATTATATTTTTTTAAAAATGAGAAAGTAGGAAAAAGTTTATGAATGAAATAAATGATGAAAAAATAAGCAGAAGAAAATTTCTAGGTTTATCTTCAAGTGCAATTGCAATGATGTCATTAGCAGGATTAGGTTTTTCTAAAGGTTATGCTAAAAATGAGCCAACAATTGCAGTTCAGGATATTTTGAATAAAGAGTATGAAACAGATGTCTTAGTTATAGGTTCAGGAATGGCTGGATTATTTGCAAGTGTAAAAGCTCATGATGCAGGTGCTAGAGTAATGATGGTTTCTAAAGGAAGACTTGGAAGTTCAGGACAAACACCTTTTGCAAAAGGTATATTTTCTTATGATGAATCAGAAGAAAAATTATCTATGGATGAATTTGTGGCAAAAGTATCAAGGTCAGCACTAGGTACAAATAATCCAGTTTTTACTAAACAACTAGTAAAAAATTCATATGCAAGAGTAGAAGAGTTGAGACAATGGGGATTTTTTGATTCTCCTTTATATAATGTTTCTTTTTCAAAACCTATGAATGAGAGAAATATTCCTTTAATTGAGCGTGTTATGATAACAAATTTGATTGAAGAAAATGGTCATATCATTGGTGCTGCTGGTTTTAGTGTAGATGAAGACAAAGTTATAATTTTCAAAGCAAAAACTATAGTTTTATGTACAGGAGCAGGTGGGTTTAAGCCAAATGGCTTTCCTATTGGAGATTTAACCCATGATGGAACTATTATGGCTTATGAAATTGGAGCAAAAGTTACTGGAAAAGAGTGGAATGATGGACATCCAGGAAGTGAGAAAAATCCAGCTGCTAGTTTTGATAATTGGCATGGAATGTTTGAGCAAAAACCTAGCACTACAAGTGTTGATATTCACCATGATTTAGGTGTAGATTTAAATTATACAGCTTATATCAAAGGTGGACCTGTGCAAATGGGACCTCCAAGTAAAGACAGCTCAACTGTAGCTATGGGTGGCCCATTTGTTCCTGAGGAATTTAAAAGAAGTGGACCACCACCTGGTGGAAATAAAGAAGGTGGACCAGAAGGAAGACCTCCACGAGATGAAAAAGAAGGCGCAGGTCCTGGAATGCCACAAGGCGCAGCTGTTGGTGGTTCTAGTGCTGGATTATCAATTCATAAATCAGAAGGTTTAGTTCCTATAAATGATAAATGTGAATCTACTATAAAAGGATTATACGCTGCAGGTGATGCACTTGGTTCTTATATGTCAGGTGGAATTTATACACAAATAGGTTCATCTTTAGCAGGTTCTGCTGTTCAAGGAGCAATTGCAGGTGAAGCTGCTGCTAATTATTCTAAAGAGATTGAATTTACAGATATATCAACACAAAAAGTAGAAGCAATAAAAACAGAGATACTAGCACCACTTAAAAGAGAATCAGGTTTTTCACCTGCATGGGTAACTCAAACTCTTCAAGGAATTATGATTCCAAATTTTGTTTTATATATCAAAAAAGAGAGTCTCTTAAAAGGTGCATTAGCTTACATAGAAGAGCTAAAAGATCAAAATATGCCTTTATTAATAGCATCTGATATGCATGAATTAAGACTTGCCCATGAAACAAAGAATATGATTATTAGCGCTCAAATGAAACTAGAAGCTTCACTTATGAGAAAAGAAAGCAGATGTAGTCATTTTAGACTTGATTATCCTAATATGGATGAAAAAAACTGGCAAGCATGGATAAATATATATAAAGATGAAGATGGACAAATGAAGCTTGAAAAACAAGCTTTTGGAACTTGGCCATCACTTAAAAGAGCATAGACATAATCTACACTCTAAAAGAGTTATTCACCAAAAAGAATGTTTTCTTTTTGATGAATCATTTTTGATGTAAAAAAGCTTACAATCAAAATTGTTAAAATAGGTATAAATAAAAAGTACATTATTAGAATATCAGCTCTAAAATCCCAATATGACTCAAAAAGTAGGGCACTTATAAAGTAAGAAGCAATACTTCCAAAAACAATTCCTAAAGAACTAGCACCCAAAGAAATTAAACCAAATTCTATTAAAAAAGAGTTTCTTATGGTTTTGTTTTTAACTCCAATCATTTTGAGTCTTAGAATATTGTTTTTTTGTAAATTCATTTGATACTGAATAATAATAAAACTCATAAGAAGACCAATAACAATAGAATAAATACTCATATTATCTGTTATCTTAGTAACATTTTTTACAAGATCAGCAAATGTTTCAAATAAACTTTTTACATCAATAATAGTTAAAGATGGGAATAGATCTGATAGTTTTAAAAGCATTTGTTGAGCATCATAATCCCCTGAAGAGATAGTGGCAAGTATAGTTTTAGGAGCATCATCAAGTGCTCCTTCTTGTAAAATAAAAAAGAAGTTTGGTACAAACTCTACCCACTCAACTGTTCTTATATTTACAACTTTTGTTTCTATTTCTAAACCTAAAACATCAAAAACTATGCGATCACCTAGTTTTATACCTCTTCTATCTGCGTATCTTTTTTCAACACTAAGTTCTATTGGTTTTGAGAAGTCTTTTGAGTCATACACACCACTAAATTCGACTCCTTCAACAATCTCTTCACTTTGTTTTAGTTTTGATCTATATGATAGATTTACTGTACTGTTTTTTAGTTCATTTTTATCTGCTTTTAGTTTTTCATCACCCTTTAGGGTAGAGTGTTTTGTAAAATCAATATCATTTACTTTTATAACTCTTCCTCTGATCATTGGTGAGATATTTTCTAGTTTTGCACCTTCTGTATTTACTTGTTCTTCAAGCTCTTTTATTTGTTCTTCTTTTGCATCAATTACAAAAAAACGAGGTCTTTCATTTAGGCTTGAAGTTAAAGCAGTAGATAAAGAAGAGCCAACTTGAGGAATAAGACTAAAAAATGTCGTACACAAAAGAATAGCTGTAAATAAAGTAAGTGAAGTTCTATTTTGTCTAGTTATATTTTTAATAGCCAAGGATAAAGATAAGTTCTCCAAATGTCCTGAAAAATCAAATTTTTTTAAAGCAAAAGTACCAATAGCAAAAAATAAAATGATTAAACCTAACACTGCTACTGCAAAGAAAAATCCTATGTTTTTTGCAGGTGTAACAAAGTTTGATAAAAGCAATAATATTGCTAAAAATGGTACAAAACTAAGAATTATTTTAAAGAAACTGCTTCTTTGTCTTTGTAACATCGGCAAAATCAAAGGAAGACCTACACTTAAACTCAATATTAAAAGAAGTAAAGATGATTTTAAAAAGAAGAAATAATCAAGTGTAAAATCAAACTCAAAATCCACAAGTTTTTGTATGATAGGCCCTAAAAACTGAGCTGTTATAGTAATAAGTGAAAATACAATTATAGATGAAACAATGATAAGTATAAATAGGTGTAAAAGATATACAAAAGTTAATTTTCTTTTACTAAGACCTATATCACTTAAAATTGTTATATCATTTTGATGTTTACGTAAAAATCCTGAATATAAATATATAAGACCAACAAGACCTAAAAAGAATGAAACAAGAGAAACCAATGATAAGAAGTTTGTAATAAAGTTTAATACACTTAACAATCTATCTTTTCCATCATTTGGTGAAAGTGCTCTTAGATTTTGATCCATTTGCTTTTCTAAAGTATTTTCGATTTCTTCTAATTTATCATTAGTAAATTCTTCTTGGAATAAATAGTTTAACTTATATCTAGCAGTTGAACCAAACTGTAAAAGCTCTGTTTTTTTCAGACCTTCTTCACTAATATAAACTTTTGGCATAAATCCACTAAAACTCACAGCTTTTAAGCTATCCGTTTCTATGACTTTTTTGATAGTAAAGTTTTCATTTGCAATTTTTAACTGTTCACCAAGTTTTAAATCAAGTAAATCTAAAACCTCTTGATAAACCCAAACTTCATTTTCTTTTGGTAACTCTACACCATTTGGATAAACAGACTTATCAGAAAAAACTAATCCTCCATAATACGGAAAACCAATATCCACTTTTACAAGCTCCATCAATCTAGCTCTTTTTTGGGAAGCTATCATTGAAACAGTTGAAATACCTTGATTGAAGCTTTTTATTTGAGGAACTTTTGTTTTGATATCTTCTATTTGCTCAGGAGTTATAGGAAATCTAGAGCTTATTACTAAATCAGCTCCTAGTAAACTCTTTGCTTTTGTTTCTAAAGAAGTATCGATACTTCCTTTAAAAAATTGTAAATAAGAAAGTGAAGCAATAGCAAGTGAAAAGTTCAATATAAATATCAAAGAAAATGACTTGGACCTGGCAAGGGCTTTAAAAACTAATTCAAGAACTAACATTGCTTTAGATTTCCATGTATTAGTTCAAAAGTTTTTTCACAACGATTTGCAACATCTTTTGAGTGAGTTACCAAAATCAAAGTAGTGTTATTTTGCTTTATTAGCTCAAAAAGCTTATCCATTACAGCAATTCCAGTTTCTTCATCTAAGTTTCCACTTGGTTCATCTGCTAAGATTATCTTAGGATTGTGAATCAAAGCCCTTGCGATTGCAACACGTTGTTTTTCTCCACCACTTAGTTGTCCTGGTAAATGGCCAAGCCTATGAGAAAGACCTACACTTTTTAAAAGCTCAATAGCTTTTTCTTTAGGATTTGAGATACCACAAACTTTTGCAGGAAGCATTACATTTTCAAGAGCATTTAAATAAGAAACTAAATGAAAATTTTGAAAAACAAAGCCAATATTTGTAGCTCTAAAATCATTTAATTGACTCTCTTTTAAATCTTTATAAGAAATAGAGTTCAATAAAATATCACCACTATCTGGTTTTATAATTCCAGAAATAAGGGAAAGAAGGGTAGACTTACCACTTCCTGATTTTCCCATGATAGCAACTCTTTCACCTTTTTTTACATGAAAATTTAGATTCTCAAATATCTCGACTTTTTGTGAACCTTGTTCATAAGATTTTTTAAGTGATTGTAGTTTTAACATTATAATTCTTCCTTCATAAATTCAAAAACATTTTTAGAAATAATCTTATGTCCTTGCTCGTTTGGATGTATTCCATCTCTTTGATTTAACTCTTTATTTCCAGCAACACCTTCTAATAAAAAAGGCATACTTTTTAGTTTGTATTTGTCTTTTAACTGCTCATACATTTTTCTAAAGTTTTCAGAGTATTCAGGGCCATAGTTTGGTGGTATTAGCATATCTGCTAGTAAAACTTTTGCATTTGAATCTTGTGCATATTTTATAATTTCTTCAAGATTTTCTTGGCTTTGTTTTAAATCCAAACCTCTAAGCCCATCATTAGCACCAAGTGCTAAAAAAACTATAGAAGGCTTCTTTTTCATATACCATTTAAGCCTATCAAGACCATCACTAGTGGTTGAACCACTCACTCCTCCATTTATGACAGTGACATCTTTTTTAAGTTCGTTTTGAATCATAGTTTCAACAAGTTTAGGAAAAGCATCTTCTTTAGTAACTCCCAAGCCTTCAGTTAGGGAGTCTCCTAAAAACAAAATCGTATCATCTTTTGCGTTTGCAAATTGTAGTGTTATTAAAAACAGTATTAGTATAAATTTTTTCATAAACGATTTTATCTAAAAATAGGGTGCTTGTCTATTGTGGATATGTTAGTTTATGATGTATTTTTGTTTAAATATCCTTTTAGAACATACTTTATTATTTAACTTTATCTATTGCAAAGTGAACAGCTCCCAAAAGCGCTGTGTTTTGATTTAATGAAATTTTTATTTGCATATTCATAAGTGTTTCTTTAAAACGTCCTTTTGAAGCAAATGCCTTTAAAAAATTACCATCAGTTAAAAAAGGTAAGATTTTTGGAGCAATTCCCCCACCTATATAAATTCCACCTAAAGATAGGGATTTTAATGCTAGATTTCCAGCTTCAGCAGCGTATATCTCTACAAAAACCTTCATTGTTTCTAAACATAAAGAATCATTTTTTAAAGCGCCTTGTGTAACCATTGCATTTTTATCTTCGGCTTTACTTATTTCTTTCATCATTTCTGATTCTTCTTTGTAGTTTCTTTCTTTTAGAAATTCATAAATAGTATAGATTCCTATTCCTGAAACTAATCGTTCTATACTTACATGCGCAGGATATCTTTTTCTCATCCAAACTAAGAGCTCATCTTGTAATGAATCTAAAGGTGCGAAATCACAGTGTCCACCTTCTGATCCTATTGGATGATAGTTTTGTCCATCATAAAAAAGTATTGCTTCTCCTAGTCCTGTTCCTGCTGCTATTACTGCTTTGTTTGCTTGAGTTATTTTTGCATTTGGATTTATATTTACAAACTCATCTTCATTTAGATAAAGCATTCCATAAGCTGTGGCTTCAAGGTCATTTAGTAGTCTTACTTTTGAAGTATTGCATACTTTTTGAAGCTCTTTTGTGTCTATTACCCAAGGAAGATTTGTTGTTTTACAAACACCATTAATAATAGGTCCAGCAATTCCTAAGCAAACAGCTTCTATATTCTGAATATTATAAGCTGAAATAAACTCTTGTATTACATCTGAAAAACTTTCATATTTTTGTGATGTAAATTGATGTTGTGATTGTATTTCTAAAGCATCATTTTCGTATTTATAAAGAGCTAAATTTGTTTTTGTTCCACCAATATCACCTGCTAATATCATTTTAAATCCTCTTCTTTCATTAAGAAGCTAAATGCTTCAATAAAATTTTCTTGTACTTCTTGAACAGAAAGCTTATAAAAAGCACTCCATGCCTCACCTTTATAATCATCGTACTCTTTTTCAGCATTTTCTTTCATCCATGATATTCTTACAGCATGTCCTATTAAAACATCTAAAATAAGATCATTTTGAATATATAGTTTTGGATTTGCAAGAAATAGTTCTATTAGAGTTTCTATTAGTTCGATATTTAGTTTTTTGTAAACTGGAATTGCAATGCTTTGAAGAAGTGAATCGATTTTTAATTCAAAACTTCGCTCTCCTACTGTTGTTTCAAGGGTAAGCTCTGAACCAATCCTACTTTGTGTACTATATTTATCTCCAATTACCAAGCCCTTGCATTGTTTTAATATATTCCAAATATCTTCATAGAAAGTTTCACTTAAAGTACCAATCATTGCTACTTTTTCTCTCCATAAAGCCCAATCATTTACTTCACTTGGTTCACTTCTTTTTGGTATAGATGTATCTAAGTTTTTAGCACCTAAAACACAGAAATTTTCTAGTTCTTTTAATTTTTTAACTTCTTGAGCATATGATTTAAAAATAAAACGTAAAGTATCATAGATACCATAAGGTGCATATTTTAGTAACTCTTCATAGGCATCACCTAATGATAGAGATTTTTCTTTACTTACATGGCCTACTAGAAGTTGAATACAATCCCATGTTCGTAAAGTAAGCATATTTGTAAAAAGTTCAGGCTCTCTTCTAACAAGATGACCTAAATGCAGGATTATTTCTTGTGTTAGGGCTTTTTCAGCATTATTCCCTCCACAATATTTTGAAATACTTTCTATTATTTCAGATGCTTTTTTTGGTTCGCTTATTATTGCATCTACACTATATGCACGTCCAACAGCTAGACGTTTTTGAGCAATTAAAATATCTATTAAAGCATCTTCTATTCGTATATCATATTTTTCATTTTTTTGAGCAATAATACGTACTTGCGCCCAATCATGAGAAATTGCTGCTAATTCATATTCTTCTTTATTTTTACCTACACCATAAACTACTAGTTCTTCTAGTTGCATTGCTTTAATTGAATCTATTCTTTCACTTTGTGCAAGTTCAAGTAGAGATTCTGCTTTTACATTTTGTGTTTTTACAGAGCTACAAGAATTTGATTGTAACTCTAAAAGCAATTGAATAATAACTTCTTTTGAGTGATCTCTTAGCATATCTTCTCTTACTAAAAATGCAATTATAGGTTTTTTTTCTTGGGTCCAAGATGATGCTGCAAAACGTAAAGATGAAATGTAGTGTTCCACAAGTAAATTATTATCAAAACCAAAATAAAAAGCTTTTGGATCAAAATAGTATGGAAAAAACAATATACCTGTTCCATCTAAAATATGTAGCCTTGAAGTGGTTACTGTTCTTGCTGTTAATAAATCTCTTCCACTAAGTCCTAGTTTTTCATTTTTCCCAAGTAATGAATGTATTTTTGCAAGCTCAGAAGCATGCATACAATGTAGTGGTTTTACTTCATTTAGTGTTTGGGTTTCTATATTAAAACCTCTTAAATGTTCTTTAACACCATCATTTTCGCAGATTATACAAACCAATGGAGTTGTTGTTAGTTGTTTACCTATATTTTCTCGTCTTGAAAGAGGATCAATATCATTGATTTCTAAGATACCTTCTAAAATCATTTCACTTAACATATAAAGACTTTGCGCCCAAACTAAAGGTAAATTCTCATTTGCTATTCTTTTTTGTGACTTAGGGTTTGCTTTTTCAGCTTCTATATTTTCAAGTGGAACTATAAATAATTCTGGAAGAAGTTTTACTCCATCTTCTTCAATAAAAAGAGTTTCTAGCTTATTTTTCCATATATTTATAGCTTTTTCATCCTTACGCATTAACGCATCTAGTAAAAGATAAGTGAAAAATAAAGGCCATTCAGATTCTATATCTGCAAATTCAGAAAGTTCAGAAGGCTCATAATGTAAACGAGAAGCATCTTCAATACTACTTTGATGTCCATCAAGTAAAAATCTCTTACAGCCATAGTTCCCTGCTAATTTATTAATAATTTTATCTCGTGTTTTTTGCACTAGATCTTTGTCTTCTACCGCATATGCTGGATATCCAATAATACTAAGAAGTGCAGCATCTGTTTCTTTAGAATCAGATTCTCTAGGAAGAAGACCTTTTAAAGTTGCTCGTGAACGTGCAATATCATTTGCAACTACATGTATAACACCTTCTTGGGATTTACTATTAGGGAAAAGATTAAATCCACTCATAGCCTCAAGCGCTGCTTTTGCCATACCAACTGAGCTACAGTTTATTTCAGCTGTACCATGATTGATCTTATTTCCCCTTTCCCAAATTCCAAAATCAGGAGTAGAGTATGTTCTACTAATATAATGCACAAGATTTTGTACAAAATCTACCTCATCAAGGGTATAAATTAAAGAGAGACCTGAAGCTGTCATTTGTGCAATCATAAGAACATAAAGAGAAGTTGCATCTAGTTGTAAATGTCCCCATTCATCATCTCCTACAACTGCTAAACCTGTATCTGTAGCATATTTTGCATGTAAGGCATCAAGTGGATTATGACTTATTTTATAAGCTTCTACTTTATTTGCTTGTCTCATCATAGACATGAGAAGTCCACGCATTAACTTAACAACACTTTGTTTTAAAATATGTGTTCGATAATGTTCAGGGGCGTGTTTTTTATATGCAAGGGAGAGACCCCAAACACTAAGTATGCTGTAAACATTATCTCTAACCCAAGCATCTGTATAATCTCCATGTGCAGTAATCGCAGTACTAGCAGGAAGTAAACCTGTGATTGGATCTTGTCTTGAAAGTATTATTTTATTAACTGAATCAAAATTTTTATCTAATAAGATATTTATATCTTCATTATTCATTTATTTCTTCCTTTTTTATGCTTTCCCCAAATAAATACATTTTTTCATAATACTCATCTGCCATACGAAGAGAATCAAATGTTGGGAAAATATCATTTATAGAGTTTTTTATAATTTCTAACCATTTTTTTTGATTATCATAATATGTAGGAATAATCTTATTTTCTAAAATATCCATCATATTTTTATTATCAATCTCATCTTGTTCTTTTATTGGTATATCATGGTTTATCGGTGGTATTGTAAAGGCATTTATTCCATCTTTTGCAAATTCTGGATGCCAACCATCATCTGTAGAAAAATGAATAGTAGCATTCATAGCAGCTGTCATACCACTAGTACCACTAGCTTCCCTTGAAATTCTTGGAGTATTTATCCATACATCAGCTCCACATTTTAGTGCTTTTGAAAGATCAAGCTCATATCCGATTAAAACAGCCATATTTTTAAATGAGTGACTTGTTTGAATCAAGTCATTGAATAAATTCATAGCTTTAGTATCAAAAGGATAAGGTTTCCCAGCCCAAATTATTTGAACTGGTTTTGTTTCATTTTCAATAATTTTTTTAAAACGTTCAAAATCCTTTTTGATTAAATCTGGACGTTTATATTCTGCAAATCTTCTAGCCCATACTAAAGTAAGAATATTTTCATCAAATAGTTTTCCGGTTTGATCTGCTACAATTTTAAAAAGTTTTTTCTTTAATATTTTCTTTCTTTCAATAAGATCTTTTGACTTATCTTTTTCGAAAGCTTTTAAAATATGTTTATCCATCCAAAAGTTTTTACTTTGTGCATTTGTAATTGATGTTATTTCTGATGCACCTTCACAGTTTTGCCACATTCTTTTTGTAACTTCTCCATGTAAGGCAGAAACAGCATTTGTTCTTTTTGAAGCTCTAAGGGCTCCAACAGTAAGATTGAATTTATCGCCTTTTATTAAAGTGATTTCTCTTACTTTTTTTATTGTAAGGTTATTAAAAAAACCAAACTTATGTAAAAGGTAAATATCATGTTCTTCATTCCCTGCATCTTCAGGTGTATGTGTTGTAAATATTACTTTTTCTTTTACTTTTTCTAAAGATTGATATTTATTATATAGTTCATACACTAAAGGTAAAGCATGACCTTCATTCATATGATAAATTTCAATTTTTTGATTTATTGCTTCTAAAACTTTAACACCACCAACACCTAATATAATTTCTTGAGCTATTCTAGCCTCTTCATTTACATCATAAAGTTTTTGAGTGATAGTTCTAGATAGATAGTCATTTTCTTCTATATCTGTAGATAATAGTATAAGTGGAGCACAGTTAAATATGGTAGGTTCTAAGTAGTATGCTTTTACAAAAACTTCTTTGCTACATATTGTTACACTGGCTAAAATTCCTAAATCTTTTAAATAAGAATAATTTTTTCGAATAAAATCAGCTTTTAAAGACCTATCTTCATTTCTTGCTTGATCATAATAACCATAACTCCATAAAATACCAATACCAATTATATTTTGTTTTAAATCATAAGCACTACGCATATGAGAACCAGCTAAAAATCCCAATCCTCCTGAGTATATTTTCAAAGCTTGATGAATAGCAAATTCCATCGAGAAATAAGCTATGCTTTTTTTGTATCTTGAATCAAACTCATAGTTGTGTAGTTCCATAAAGAATCCTATTATTGTAAAATTTAATTATATCTGATTAGAAATATATAGTTTTAAACAGTTGTATAAAAAATATAAAATAATATCTTTTTTTCTATTTAAATTAAGATAGAATATCTTACACAGAATTATATTTCCTATAGGAGCGCAGATGAAAGCAGTAGTAATGGCCGGTGGTTTTGGAACAAGAATCCAACCACTAACAAATTCTCGTCCAAAACCAATGTTACCAATTATAAATAAACCTATGATGGAACATACAATGATGACTCTTAGAGACTTGGGTATTAAAGAGTTTATCGTTTTACTTTACTTCAAGCCACAAATAATAAAAGATTATTTTGGTGACGGAAGTGACTTTGGTATTAAAATTACATATGTAGTTCCTGATGAAGATTTTGGAACTGCGGGAGCTGTAAAACTTGCTGAAGATTTAATTGGTGATGAAAACTTTATTATTATTAGTGGAGATTTAGTTACTGATTTTGATTTTCAAAAGATTTTTGATTATCATAAAGAAAAAAATGCAAAACTAAGTATCACTCTTACATCTGTAGAAAATCCCTTGGAGTTTGGTGTTGTTATTGCAAATGCTGATGGTAAAATTGAAAAATTCCTAGAAAAACCAAGTTGGGGAGAAGTTTTTAGTGATACTATCAATACAGGTATTTATATAATTGAACCAGAAATTTTAAAATATATTCCAAAAAATGAAAACTATGACTTTGGAAAAAATCTTTTCCCTCGTTTAATGAAAGAAGGTGTTGAACTAATAGCTGGAAATGCAGAAGGTTATTGGAGAGATGTAGGAAATCCAGAGAGTTACCGTGATGTTTACGAAGATATATTAACTGGAAAAGTAAATATCAAAATTCCTGGGAAAAAAGTAACTTTCCCAGATGGTGTACTTTATAGTGAAGTTCCTTATGAACTTGATAAAAGCATAGAAATAGTAGGAACAGTAGTACTAGGTAAAAATGTAAAATTAGCTAAAGGCGTAAAATTAAGTAATGTTGTTTTAGGTGACAATGTAAGTATTGGAATTAATTCAAAAATCAGAAATACAGTAATATGGAATGATGTTGTAGTTGATAAAAATGCTATGTTAGATTCTTGTGTAATTTGTAATAATAATTCAATTGGGAAAAATGTTACAGTAAAAGCAGGTCTTATTTTAGCAGAGGGTTGTGAAATTGGTCAATTAGTTACTGTAGAAAAAGATGTAACAATTTGGGCAGATAAAATAATAGAAGATGCTTCAATTGTAAGTAATAGTCTTATTTTAGGAAGTAAATACAAAAATTCTATTTTTGAAAATGGAATGGTATTGGGGCATTCAAATGTAGAGCTTTCTTGTGAAATGGTTACAAAATTAGCAGAAGCATTTGGAGCTCAACTTCCTGTTGGTTCAACTGTACTTGTTTCAAGGGATTATCATAAAAACTCAAGAATGCTTAAACGTGCATTTTTAGGAGGTCTTTTATCAGCAGGTGTAAATGTAATAGATTATAAAGATCTTCCATCAGCAGTACTTAGACATAGTTTAGTAAATCATGATGATTATACAGCAGGTGTATATTTTGGTCAAAAACTTGAAGATGCTTCTAGTACAGTTCTTACATTTTACAATCATGAAGCACTTAGAATAAATAATGATATCTCTAAAAAAATTGAAAAAGCGTTTTTTAAAGATGCATTTCGAAGAGTTGATTACTCAAAAATTGGAAAAATTTATGAGTCTGATCAAGTTAAAGAGTACCAAATGTATAAACAATCAATACAAAATGTACTTTCATCACATCAATTTAAACGTGTAGGATTTAGAGTTGCAGTTGATATGATGCATGGAATGGCCTCTGGTTTATTCCCTGATATTTTAAATGAAATGGGTATTGATAATATTATGTTTAATGCTTATGATGATGAGCCAAGTTTAGCAAATATAAATAAACTTATAAAACGATCAACTGAAGATATGAGTGCAGTTGTAAAGGCTCTTAAATTAAATGCTGGATTTATGATTTATCCTTATGGTCAACGTTTAGATATTATGTGTGATGATGGAATTCCTCTTGGTAAACAAGGCTCATTATATGCTGTATTAACACTATTAAATATGAAAGCAAAAATAGAAGGGGTTAAGAAAAATGTTTTTCTTCCAACTTGGGCTGCTGATATAGTTTATTTTGATTCTTTAAATATTTCACGTGGACAATATTCGAATTTTACAAGTGCACAGTTAAAAAAATATGATCTTATTGCAACAGGAGAGGGGAACTTTACTTTTATAGAGTTCTCAACTCACCGTGATTCAATGTATGCAATTTTAAAAATTTTAGAAATGATGATTTCTTTAGATGTTACATTATCAAAAGTTATAGCTTCAATGCCTAGCTTTTATTATCAATCTTCAGAAATAAAATGTCCTCAAGCATTAAAAGGAAAAATGATGCGAATGTTCCTTGAAGATGCACATGGTAAAGAGTCTTCAACTCTTGATGGAGTAAAAATTTGGCTTGATAAAAATGATTGGATACTAATGATTCCTGATCAATATAATGATCATTTAAATATTTATATCCAAGCTGAGACTACTGCAAAAGGTGAAGAAATACTAGCTACTTATAGTGCTAAAATTTTAGAGTGGTCTAGACCGTAATGTCACAAAATTCACTTAACCTATGTTTCTTTTGGCATATGCATCAGCCAGATTATAGGGGAATGGATGGAGTAATGAGTATGCCATGGGTTTTTCTTCATGGCATAAAAGACTATTATGAAATGCCTTGGCTTCTTAGTTTGTATAAAGGAGTTAAGGCAAGTTTTAATATCACAGCACCACTTATAGAGCAATTAAACCTATACAAAGAACCACTTAAAAACGACTATTTTTTAGCTCTTTGGGCTAAAGAGCCCAAAGAGCTAGAAGAAAAAGAAAGAACTTGGTTAATCAAAACATGTAAATCTACGCAGTATGAAACTATGGTTAAACCAATAGAACAATTTAGAATTCTTTATAATAAAGAAGTTCTTAATGATAATGAACTAATTGATTTTGAAGTACTTTTTATGCTTTCTTGGTGTGGAAATTATCTAAGACATGAAAATATTTTTGTAAAAGAACTATTCAAAAAAGAGAAGAAATATTCACAAGAAGATAAGATAAAACTTCTGGATACTTTAACAGAGTTTATAAAAACAATTTTACCTTTTTATGCTTCTTTAGAAAAGCAAGGAATTATTTCACTTTCAACAACTCCTTATAATCATCCTATTTTACCATTATTATTAAATATGGAAAATGCAAAATATGCAAATGAACATACAACAATAGTGGATAATCATATCTCTTTAAGGGATGATGCAATAGAGCAAGTTGAAAGATCCATTAAGCTTTTTGAAGATACTTTTGGTTCTAAGCCAAGAGGTTTTTGGCCTGCTGAGGGAGCTGTTGATGAAGAGAGTATTGCAATTTATAAAGAGCGAGGAATTTCATGGATAGCAACTGATGAAGCTATTCTTTTTCGCTCACTTGAAGATGATACAAGAGCAAACTTATATAAGCCTTATGATTTTAATGGTCTTAGTATTGGCTTTAGAGATCATGCTTTAAGCGATCTTATTGGTTTTAATTATAGATTTAAATCAGGAAAAGATGCAAGTGATCATTTTATGCAAATACTTGAACCAATTGCTACAAAAGAAGATTCAACTGTTTTTGTTATCTTAGATGGTGAAAATGCTTGGGAATTCTTTCATGATAATGCCTATGATTTTTTTAATACTCTTTATAGCCGTTTTGTCTCAACAACTTGGTGCAAAACAGTTACTATGGATGAAGCAAGTAAAATAAAAAATAGAGGAACTTTAGAAAAACTAGCTTCGGGAAGTTGGATTCATGGTAATTTTGATACTTGGTCTGGACATAGTGAGAAAAATCGTGCTTGGGAACTTATTTATCAAACAAAACGTGACTATGAACATCACAAAAAAGATATATCTGAAGATACTAAGAAAGAGATTCAGTCTCAATTTCTAGTGGCCCAATGTAGTGACTGGTTTTGGTGGTATGGAGATGACCATGTAACTGAGTTTGGATCAGAGTTTGATACACTATTTAGAGAGCATTTAATTCTTATTTATAAACTTTTAAATGCTCATCCACCAGCTGATTTATTTATACCTATTATTTCACATAAAAGTGAAGCCTCTTTTTTAATCAAACCTCAATGTTCTATTTCACCACTTATTGATGGTAAAGATAGCTCATTTTTTGAGTGGTTGGGTGCTGGAAGTATAGATGAAAGTAAACTCTATTCAACTATGGATAGAGTTCGAGGTCCAATAGAAAAAATATATTATGGTCAAAATGATAATAATATATATTTAGCTTTTGAAGGTGAAATGAATTCCCTAAAAACATCAGATCTTGTACTTGAAATTTATATAGAAGAGATGCAAAGAACAATTTCATTTTCAATGAATGAAGATTACAGTGAAAATGGTGTTAAATTTGCAATTGATGAGCGTATAGAGTTAGAACTTTCAAAAATGAATTGCGTAGAATGTAGGCAAATTCATTTACGTTTTGAAATTCTTCAAGGAAAAGAGATTATTCAAACAATGCCAGGTTATGGTGCACTTGCCATAAATTTAGATGAAAAATACACAGCTAATTGGTTTGTGTAAAAAACAAAAATGGAAAAAATATGAAAAATACTACTAAACTACTTTTTGGAATTCATATGCATCAACCAATTGATAATTTTGATTGGGTAATTAAACATGGTGTAGAGGTTTGTTATGGACCATTTTTTGAAGTTATGAGCAAATATCCACAGTTTAAATTTGCAGTTCATTGTAGTGGTTGGCTTATGGAAGAGATAAAAAAGAAGCATCCTAAAGTTTATAAAAATATAAAATATCTAGCAGATCATGGAAGTATAGAGTTTTTTTCTGCAGGATATTATGAGCCAATATTAAGCGTAATTCCTTCAGAAGATAGAGTATCTCAAATAGAGATGTTAAGTAATTCAATACAAAAAGATTTCAAACAAACACCAAAAGGTTTATGGCTAACTGAGAGAGTTTGGGAATCAGCTTTAATTCCAGATTTAAGTAAAGCAGGTGTTAAATACACCGTAATGGATGATTACCATTTCCAATGTGCTGGTTTTGATGAAGAGATTTTAGATGGGTATTTTATGAGTGAAGAGGGTGGCTCTACTATGGGACTTTTTCCTATTAATAAAAAACTCCGATATGCAATACCTTTTTTAAATGTTTCAAGTGCAATAGATGCTATTAAATTATTTACAAGAAAAGAAAACTCAGCAGCAATTATCTTTGATGATGCAGAAAAGTTTGGAATGTGGCCAGGAACATATGAATGGGTTTATGAAAAAAAATGGTTAGAGTCTTTTGTTCAAGCTGTACTTGCAGATGAAACAATCGAAACTATGCATTTTGATACTTATTTTGAAAATGAAAAACCAAGGGGAATAGCTTATTTACCTAATGCTTCTTATTATGAAATGGGAGAATGGAGCTTAAGAGCAAATGACGCACTTAAACTTCAAGAGTTTAAAAAACAAATGGGTGAGAAAGTTTATGAAGATGAAGGCGTAAAATTCTTAAAAGGTGGAATTTGGAAAAACTTCTTAGTTAAATATGAAGAGAGTAATCGTATTCATAAACGTACTTTAGAACTCTCAAAAGCAAAAAACGAAGTTAAAAAGAAAAAATTTGATTTAGCATTACATAAATCACAAGCAAATGACTCTTTATGGCATGGTGTTTTTGGAGGTTTATATCTTCCAAATCTTCGTGACAATGTATATACTTATATAATTCAAGCTGAAAATATTCGTTATGGTAAAAAAACGATTTTACAAAGTGATATGAATGAGCTTGATGGTTATGAAAAAGTAAAAGCAGTTACCCAAAATTTTATCTTTAGATTTGACTGCGTAAATGGTGGACAACTAGTAGAGTTTGATTCAAGAGCCCATGAATTCAACTGGCAAAATACTCTAATGAGACGAAAAGAAGCTTATCATGAGCATTTACTTAATCCAAAAATAGAAGAACATAAAGAACATGAAGTTGATGGTATTGATACAATTCATCACGCAGCAGTAGAGGTTTCAGATGAACTAAAAAATTCTATAATTTATGATTGGCATTTAAAAAACTCTTTTGTTGATCATATTAGTGATGTAAATTTTAATTTAGATAATTTCAAATATGCAAACTTCAAAGAATTTGGTGATTTTGCTAATCAAGCTTTTGAAATGGAAAAAACAGAAAATAGTATTTGTTTTTCTCGTGATGGAGGAATTTATTTAGAAGAAAAGAAAAATACAACGCTATGTAAAACTTATACTTTAAATAAAAATGGTTTTGAATTTTTTCTTGCTTTAAATACAGAAGCAAAAGGAAAATTTAATTATGTGATGGAACATAATTTTCATTTTGCAGATTATGAGAAAGTATATATAAATGGCATTCTTTTAGAAGAGAGTGGTATTTTTGAAAACACTCATATTTTAGAAATTGAAGATTTGGCCCTTAATCAGAAAATCATTATACAAATGCAAATTTCTTGTGATATTTATTATTTCCAACTAAAAACACTTTCACAAAGTGAACATGGTTTTGATTTAAGTACTCAAGGTGTAAGTTTTGCTATGAAAACTTCATTTGAAGATTCTTTAAATATTCTTGGTTCTTTGGAGGTTTTTGATGTCTGATATACGTTATGACCGTTTAAAAGATTCATATGTTATTATCGCACCGGAAAGACTTCATCGTCCTTCAGGAGAAATTTATGACGTAGAACGTCGTGCAGAGAAAAGAGTTTGCCCATTTTGTGAAGGAAATGAAAAATTCACTCCTCCTGAAATCTTTGCAATGCGTTCAAGTGATAGCTTTGCAAATGAAAAAGGATGGAAAACACGAGTTGTACCAAATCTTTATAAAGCAGTACAAATAGAAGCCCCGCATGAACATCATTATGGAATGTTTGAACATTGGGATGGTTTTGGTGCACATGAAGTTTTAATAGATACAGCAGAACATTTTACTTCAATGACACAATGGAGTGAGCAAAATGTAATAGATTGGATTACAACACTAAGTTTACGTGTAAAAGATTTGAGAAAAGATAAGCGAATTGCATCTCTTTCTTTATTTAAAAATGAAGGTGTTGAAGCAGGTGGTACACAACCACACTCTCATACTCAAATCATAGGACTTCCAATTGTTTCAAAAGTAAAAAGAGAAGAGTATGAACGATTATATCAGCACTATAAACATAATCAAAATTCACTTATTCAAGTTCTAATTGAAGAAGAAATAAAAGCAGATGGAATTAGAATAGTAACTTCAAGTGAGCATTTTACAGCTTTTTGTCCATATGCTAGTTCTCATCCTTTTGAAATAATGATTAGTTCAAGAAAAGCATTAGGAGAGATTGATACATTAAGTGATGATTCTATAGAAGAGTTAGCATCATTGCTTCTTTTAGTCTTAAAAAAATTAAAAAAAGAGCTAAAACATTTAAATTTTAATCTTATTCTTTCATCTCCACCTCTTCAAAAGAATACCTTTAATGAAGAGTTGTTGAGCTCTATGTATGAAGCAAATAGATTTTATATTAAAATTATTCCTCGTATTTTTAAATATGGTGGCTTTGAGCAAGAAACAGATATTTTGATTAATCCTGTTGCTCCTGAAGTAGCTGCAAAACTTTTAAGGGAGAGCCAAAATGACTAAAGAATCATTACTATTTTGTTCAAGTGAAATTTATCCTTTTGCAAAAACTGGCGGATTAGCTGATGTTGCACATTCTCTTCCTCGAGCTTTACAAGATAGTTATGAGATTAAAGTTGTTATGCCTTTATATTCAAGTGTTGATAGAAAAAAATATGCAATAAAATCTTTGAAAAAAAACTTTAATATTTCAATGAATGATATTGATTATGAAGTAGAACTATTTGGATGTAATTATGAAGGCGTAGAGTATATTTTTATATACTCTAACTTACTTTGTGACAGAGAATTTTTATATGGTACACCAACAAGTGGTTATAGTGATAATGCCTTACGTTTCGCAATTTTTTGCCGAGCAATTATAGAGTTATTAAGGGTTAACACTTATACAATACTTCACCTAAATGATTGGCAAACTGGCTTAGTTCCACTATTACTTCAAGAAGAGAATAAAATTAATACAAAAACACTTTTTACTATTCATAATCTTGCATATCAAGGTTTATATTCATATGAAACTTTAAAAGAAATAGGAATTGATTCAAAATATTTTACAATAGATATTTTAGAGTTTTATGGTCAAATGAATTTTATAAAAGCTGCAATTGCATATAGTGATGCTATAACAACTGTAAGTCAAAGTTATGCAGATGAAATTCTAACTGTACCTTTTGGTTGTGGCTTAGATGGCTTTCTAAGATATCACAAAAATAAATTAACAGGTATTATAAATGGAATAGATAGTGAGCATTTCACACCTTGTAAAGATAAACTTTTAGAATATCCTTTTTCTAATTTGACTCAAAAGAAGCTTAATAAAAAAAGTTATTTAAAAGAAAAAAATTTAAAAGGTATCACTAAACCTCTTTTTATATTCATAGGTAGATTTACAGAGCAAAAAGGAGTTGATTTACTAATAGATAGTCTTGAACAAATTGCTTCAAATGATTGCAATATAGCAATTTTAGGGGATGGTGAGGAAAAATACCAAGAGAAAATTATAGAAATTGTAAATAGATACGATAATATTCATTTTGAGTTTAAATATAATGAAGTTTTATCTCATCAAATGTATGCTTCTGCTGATTTTCTTTTAATGCCTTCACTTTTTGAACCGTGTGGATTAAATCAAATGATAGCTATGAATTATGGTGCAATTCCAATAGTTCATAAAGTAGGTGGTCTTAAAGATACAGTTCATGACTATAATCTATTTGATAAGGATTCTACTAAAGGATATGGAATTTTATTTGAAGAAGTATCAAGTAATGGTTTGATTGATAGTTTTAATGAAGCTATGAAACTTTATGGAACAAAAAAAGAGTATAACAAAATAGTAAAACACAATATGCTTTGTGATTTTTCATGGAAAAATAGTGCAAAACTATATGATAAATTATATAAGCAATTATAAAAGAGAAAAAATGGAAAAATTAAATATTTTATTAGCAGCATCAGAAGTCGTACCTTTTGCAAAAAGTGGGGGTTTAGCTGATGTTTCAGGAGCTTTACCTAAAGCTTTAAAAAACTTAGGGCATGATATTCGAGTTGTAATGCCTAGATATTACGTTGTTGATAAAGAAAAATATAATCTTAAACTTCTTGAAGGTGCTTTAAGTGTCCATATGGGAAGTATGGGTGAAATGTGGGCAGGTGTTTATGAAGGTAGATTACCACAAAGTGATGTACCTATTTATTTTATAGAGTATGATGAATTTTTCGGAAGAAAAGGTTTATATGGTGAAGATTCTGAAGGTTTTAGTGATAATGACAACAGATATATTTTCTTTTCAAAAGCAGTAATGCAACTAGCTAAAAAGCTTGATTTTAGACCTGATGTAATACATGCAAATGATTGGCATACAGCGCATATTCCTTTATTATTAAATACTACTTATGCTTTTGATTCAAACTTTAAAAATACAGGCTCACTTTTAAGTATTCACAATTTAGAGCATCAAGGAAAGTTTTATAAGGGTGCGATGGATGTATTAGGTGTTGGTTGGGAACATTTTACAGTTAATGAACTTGAAGAGTATGATGGAGTAAATTTCTTAAAAGGTGGAATTGTTCATGCTGATGCTATAAATGCTGTAAGTAAAAAATATGCTCAAGAGATACGAACTTCAGAGTTTGGATTTGGTTTACAAAGTTTAATTAACACTTATGAATATAAACTTTTTGGTGTTTTAAATGGTGTTGATTATGAAGAATGGAGTCCATCAATTGACAAATTAATACCATATACCTTCGATATTGATTCTTTAGAAGGAAAAGAAAAATGTAAATCAGAACTTCAAAAAGAATTTAATCTACCACAGCGTTCTGAAGTTCCTATGATTGGTTTTGTTGGTCGTTTAGCAGAACAAAAAGGAATAGGTTTAATTGCAAGTTGTTTTGACAGAATTCTTGAAATGGATATACAAATAGTGCTTTTAGGAACTGGTGAAAAATGGGCTGAGAAATTCTTTAAAGAAAAAGCGGAACAATATCCAGAAAAATTTGCAAGCTATATTGGATATGATAATAAAATAGCTCATAAAATAGAAGCTGCAAGTGATATGTTTTTAATGCCTTCACTTTTTGAACCATGTGGATTAAATCAAATATATAGTTTAAGATATGGAACTATTCCAATAGTAAGAGCAACAGGTGGACTTGATGATACAATAGAAAACTATGATGCTTACCATAAAAGTGGTACAGGATTTAAATTTTATGATGCAACAGCAAGTGGTTTATTAAATACTGTTCAATGGGCTGTGGATATATATTATAATGATAAAGAAGGTATAAATGCACTTCGTACAAATGCCATGAGTAAGCGTTACGAATGGAGTAAGGCAGCTCAAGGTTATGAAGAGATTTATCATCATATAATTAGTGGTCGTTTAAATAGTAATAATATCTAAGAATAACTAGGAATAAATATGCAACACAAAATGTACTACAATTTATCAACATTAACTCAAATGGATATTTATCTTTTTAAGCAAGGCTCTTATACAAAAATGTATGAGAAGTTTGGTGCTCATTTTATGACACATAAAGGAAAAAAAGGTGTTCATTTTGCAGTTTGGGCTCCTAATGCAAAATCTGTTTGCGTTCGTGGAGATTTTAATAACTATGAAATCGATGCTCACCCTTTACAATTAAGAGACGATGAATCTGGAATTTGGGAGGGCTTTATAGAAGATGTAACGATTGGCCTTACTTACAAATATCATATTGTCTCTTTGTTTCATAATATAGTTCATGAAAAAAGTGATCCTTTTGCTTTTTATAGTGAAGTTGCTCCAAAATCAGCTTCACGTATTTATGAACTTGATAATTATAAATGGAATGATAAAAAATGGATGCAAAAACGACATAAAAATAATGCTTGTGATGCACCAATAAGTGTTTATGAAATGCATGTAGGTTCTTGGAGACGAAATCCTCTTGAGAATAATCGTTATCTTACATATAAAGAATTAGCAGTAGAACTTGTACCATATTTAAAAGAAATGAACTATACGCATGTTGAGTTTATGCCCCTTAGTGAATACCCATATTTTGGTTCTTGGGGATATCAAGTAGTTGGATATTTTTCAGCAACTTCTCGTTTTGGAGAGCCTGAGGACTTAATGCACTTAATTGAAGAGCTTCATAAAAATGATATTGGGGTTATTATGGATTGGGTTCCATCTCATTTTGCTGTAGATATGCATGGACTTATCAATTTTGATGGAACAGCACTATATGAACATGATGATCCAAGGCAAGGATATCATCCTGAATGGGGAAGTATAATCTTTAACTATGGAAGAAATGAAGTTAAATCATTTTTGATTAGTTCTGCTATGTTTTGGCTCGATATTTATCATGTAGATGGTATTCGAGTAGATGCTGTAGCTTCCATGCTTCACCTTGATTATGCAAGGGAAGAGGGTGAGTGGATACCAAATAAACACGGTGGAAATAAAAACCTTGAAGCAGTTGCTTTTTTACAAAAACTTAATGAAAGTGTTTATAAAGAATTTCCTGACATTATGATGATAGCAGAAGAATCAACAGCATGGCCTATGGTTACGGGACTCACATCACAAGGAGGTCTTGGTTTTGGGTTTAAGTGGAATATGGGTTGGATGCATGACACTTTAAAATATATGAGTTATGATCCAATTTATCGAGAACATCACCACTCACAACTTACTTTTAGTTTATGGTATGCCTTTGATGAACACTTTATGCTTCCACTTTCTCATGATGAAGTAGTGCATATGAAAGGTTCACTTATAAATAAAATGCCTGGAGATGAAGCACATAAATTTGCAAATCTTCGAGTTATGTATGCATATATGATGTCACATCCTGGGAAAAAACTTCTTTTTATGGGTGGGGAGCTTGCTCAATATTCAGAATGGCATTATGAGGGAAGTCTTGATTGGCATATGCTTGAAAATCCTTATCATTCAAAGCTTAAAAAAATGCTATCAGATCTCAATTTAATATATAAAAATCAAAAAGCCTTACATCAATATGATGAAAAACAAGCTGGTTTTGAATGGATAGATAATGGGGATTATCAACACAATTGCATAAGCTATATTCGAAAATCTGATAATGAAGAAGATAATATTTATGTTTTATGTAATTTTTCAGATTCAAAAAGAAGCCAATATAAAATAGGTGTTCCATATGATGGAGATTATGAAGAAATATTCAACTCTCAATCATCTTACTACCAAGGCTCAAATGATGGGAATATTGGTAAATTAAGTGCAAAAAAAGAGCAAATGCATAATAAAGAGTATAGTCTTGAATTAACATTACCAGCTCTTGGGGTTATTTATTTAAAAAGAGTAGTTAAAGCAAAAACTTTAACTATAAACAAATCAGCTTAAAACTAATTGGTTTTAAGCCTGATTATACAGTCAAATATCTCCAAAATTAGCAAAAGCACCTTCAATACTTGGGATATTTTTATAGTGAGTTGCTGTTAACCTTACATTACTTGTTTTAAGATCACATATTGCGATTCTAAAACTAGAACCCATTTGTGGTTCTACAACACAAATAATCTTATCTTCAATCTGTCTTGTTGCATAAATTGTACCTTGAAGATTAGTAAAAAAATACTTTGGATAAGTCAAGGGAGTAATTTCAACAATATCTATAGATTCTTGATCTTCAAGACTTTTCATTGTACTCATAGCATCTTCATAGGTCTCAAAGTGAATACACCAATCATCAAATTTTTTATTAAAATGTTCTAGATCTTCATCTAGAAAACCACCTGCTAACGATTGTAAAGCAAAAATAGACACTAAAAACACCTTTAAATATATACAATTTTGAAAATTGATTTTAGCATATTTAAGTTTTAAATTTAACATCATCTTTACACTTAAGAGTGTAAAATGAATTTAAATATTAAATATATGAGGTTATTAAGTGCAAATAAGAGTCTATTATGAAGATACAGATTGTGGAAATGTTGTATATTATGCTAATTATTTAAAATTTTGTGAACGTGCACGTTCGGAATTGTTTTTTCAAAAAGGATTATCTCCACATAATGGTGATGAATTTTTTGTGGTTAAAAGTGTAGAAGCTGAATATTTAAAATCTGCTGTATTTGGTGATTTACTTGAAGTAAAAACTAAACTTATTGAAAAAAAAGCAGCCTCTATTGTTATGAAACAGGAAGTTTATCGAGATAATGAGTTATTATTTTATGGAACTTTTAAATTAGCTTTTTTAAAAAATTATAAACCTTCAAAAATTCCAAAAGAATTATTTGAAATATTTAATTAGGAGTTTTTATGTTTAAATTAAAATTTAAGATTTTCTTATTTATTATTTTTTTTACTTCTGCTTTACTTGCAAATGAAGTTAATATAAATCCAAATCATGTATATTTTTTCCCAAAGCAAGCAGATGAAGCAAAAGATAAAATTATTGAATTAATCAATAACTCAAAAGATAGTATAGAAATTTCTATGTATAATTTTTCTTATAAAAAATTGGCAAAAGAGTTAGTAAAAGCATCTAAAAGAGGTGTAGAAATTAAAGTTGTTTTAGATAAAGAAAAAGTAAAAGATGACAATGATATATACAAATATTTAAAAGATAATGATATTAAAGTAATTATTCCTGATAAAAAATTACATACTAAAATAGCTATTTTTGATAATGAGACTGCCTTAATAGGAAGTTTAAACTGGACAAAAGAGTCATTTGAAGAAAATTATGAAATACTTTTATTATCTAATGATAAAAAAACAATACTTGATATGAGTGATTTTTTTAATAACTTTAATATAAGATAATAAAATAATTTCCATAATATTTGATAAAAATTATTATGAAAGTTTATGTTTACAAAAAATCAAGTAAAAATAAGCTATTATGCATTACTAGATTATTAAATTATATGAGGAATATTTTATGTTAGAAATTTTTGTTATTGCATATTGTTTATATTTTGCATTTAATATTTATACATCATTCATGCAAATTGGTTATGTAAAAGATGCAAAAAAGTTAAAGCCAATTATTTTAGATGCAAAAAAATATGAAGAAGCGGGAAACTACTCTATTGAAAAAGAGAAAATATCTATAGTTTCATCATTTTATGATTTTATTTTATTTATTTTATGGGTTGGTTTTGGTCTGTCTTTTTTAGACTCACTTATTCAAATTGATTCAATGTTATTAAAAGCTGTTGTTTTTGTAAATAGTTTCATTATTATAAATTGGTTTTTAAGCCTTCCTTTTGAGTTATATTCAACTTTTAATTTAAATAAAAAATATGGTTTTTCAAATATGACTCCTGCTTTATTTATAAAAGATACTATTAAAACTGCTTTACTATTTCTAATTTTTGGATCTTTAGTGATTGCTGGAATTAGTTTTATTATAAATAGTTTTGCTATGTGGTGGATTTGGGGATTTGTTTTTATTTTCTCTATTATTATTTTAATCAACATGCTTTATCCGGTAATTAGAGATAAAATGTTTGATAAGTTTGAGAAACTAAAAGATGAAGAATTGGAGAAAAAAATCGAAAATCTTTTAGATGAAGTTGGATTTAAAAGTTCAGGTGTTTTTTCAGTAGATGCAAGTAAAAGAGATAATAGATTAAATGCATATTTTGGTGGCTTGGGTGCTACAAAAAGAGTTGTTTTATTTGATACTTTAATTAAAAAATTATCTCATAATGAATTATTAGCAGTATTAGGTCATGAATTAGGGCACTTTAAAAATGGAGATATTATAAAAAATATTGGAATTATGGGTGTTGTTATGTTTGTGTTCTTTGCTATTTTTGGGAATTTACCTGATGAATTGTTTCTAGGCTTAAAATTACATAATGAGCCATATGCAATAGTTGCAGTGTTTTTGATTTTTTCTCCAATATTATCATTTTTCTTAATGCCTTTAATATCTTTAATTTCAAGACATAATGAATATGCAGCAGATGAATTTGGTTCAAACTTATCTTCAAAAGGGGATTTAGTTAGTGCTTTATTAAAGCTTGCAAATGAAAATAAATCATTTCCCTTATCTCATCCTTTATATATATTCTTTTACTATTCTCATCCACCTTTGGTAGAGAGATTTAAAGAATTGGGGTATGACGTACATGAATTAGATTTAAATAAACTTAATAATAAGGAATATGATTATGTTAGGTAATGGAATTATTGAAGTTAGTTATTTGACACTAATTGTTGCATCTATCGCAATATTAGCAGGATTATTAATTATTTTGCAGTTTTCACGACAAAAATATGAAAATCAATTAAAAGCATTACAAGATGAAGCCTTACTAAAATTAAAAGCTTTAAATGAGAGAATAGAATTAAATCACAGTTCATACGAAGGTCAAATAAATAGTTTAAATACAGAAAATAGAAAATTAGAAGAAGAAAAAGTATTAATAAAAGAAAACTTTGAAGATAAGTTAAAGGTTGTTGAAAAACACTCTTCAGAAATGAATCGTAATACAATTGAAACTTATGAATTAAAATTATCAAATTTAGCAAAAATCTCTGATACAAAAGAGAAACAACTTTTAAGAGAGTTTGAAATTAAAGAAGAGAATTTTAATGAAAAAATAACTTTATTAGAAGACTCAAAAAAACAGATGAAAATCGAATTTGAAAATCTTGCTAATAAACTATTTGATGAAAATCAGAAAAAATCAAATATAAATTTAGGTCAAGTTTTAACTTCATTTAAAGATCAACTTGATTCTTTTGGAAAAAGAGTAAATGAGATTTACAATGAAGAGACAAAACAAAGATCATCATTATTAACTGAAATCAAAAACTTAAAAGATTTAAATAATCAAATTGCAACAGATGCTGTAAATTTAACAAAAGCTTTAAAAGGTCAAAATAAAACTCAAGGTGATTGGGGAGAGATGATTTTATCATCTATTCTTGATCAAACGGGTCTTAGAGAAGGTAAAGAGTATACAATTCAAGGCTCATTTAATGATACTGATGGAAAAAGACTAAGACCTGATGTAATAGTGCATTTACCCTCAAAAAAAGATATTGTTATTGATTCAAAAGTATCTTTAAATTCTTATATTTCTTATTGTAAAACTGAAAATGAAGCCCATAGAGAAACAGCATCAAAAGAGTTAGTAAAATCAATTACTACACATATAAAAGGCTTAAGTTCAAAAAGATATGAAGAGATAGATGGTGTTAGAACTTTAGATTTTGTTTTAATGTTTATTCCTGTTGAAGGTGCTTTTATTCTTGCAACATCTACAGATGATTCACTATTCAAAATGGCGTTTGAACATAATATCATGCTAGTTTCTCCATCTACTTTATATGTTACTTTAAGAACTATTGAAAATATTTGGAGAAATGAACACCAAAATGAAAATGCACAGTTAATCTCTAAAAAGGCAGCTGATTTATATGATAAGTTTGCAGGATTTGTGGCAGATATTGAAGATATTGGTGCTAATATAAATAAAACTCAGAAATCCTATGAGAGTGCTATGAATAAATTATCTTCAGGAAATGCAAATTTAATCAAAAGAGCAGAAGAGTTTATTGAATTAGGTGTAAAACCAAAAAAACAAATATCTTCTAAACTTTTAGTTTCAGAAGAAGAGTAATATCATGGATTTAGCCTTTTCCTTGGCAAATAATTTTTTAATATTATTAGATGCAATGGCTATTTATGTTTTATTTGGTTTATTATTTGCTGGTATTTTAAAGCAAATAGTTCCTGATGATTTTGTTATAAAACATTTAGGGAAAGGATCTTTTTCTTCTGTTATTAAAGCTACATTATTTGGTATTCCACTTCCTGTTTGTTCTTGCTCTGTTATTCCTCTTGCACAAAGTCTTAGAAAAGAGGGTGCTAGTAAAGGTGCGGTTCAAAGTTTTTTGATTTCATCTCCTATTACTGGAGTTGATTCTATTTTAGCAACATTCTCTTTTTTTGGTTTAATATTTACAATTTTTAGAGTTATCTCTTCTGTGATAATTGCAATAATTGTAGGACTTATTCAGAATTTTGTGGATAATGATGAAAAAGTTATAAAAGAAGAAACAAATATTTCTTCATGTGGATGCACAAGTTCTTGCTCTTCAAATAGTGTAAAAAAGAGTTTTTCAATTAAAGCAGCGTTTTCTTATGCTTATGTGACACTTTTTGTTGATATGGTTAAACCTTTATTTATTGGATTAGTATTTGGGGCTTTATTTACTACTCTTGCACCTAAAGAATACACATCTTTACTTTTTGAAAATCAAATATTAACATATATTGTAATTATGCTTTTTTCTATGCCTTTATATGTTTGTGCAACCGCTTCATTACCAATTGCTGCTGCTTTAATGATGGAAGGAATGAGTGCTGGTGCTGCATTTATTTTTTTAACAGCAGGTCCTGCAACAAGTGCTATTACTATGAGTATTGTATATAAAACTTTAGGAAAAACATCATTAATTATTTATTTATCTACGATTGGGTTTTTATCTTTTCTTTTTGGTTTAGGATTTGATACTTTTTTTGCTGGTCTAAATATTTTACAATTTGATTTACACAATGAGGAAGCAAGTTTATTCTCACAATTTGCAAGTATGATTATGCTTTTTTTAATGGCTTATTATTTAATAAAACCTTTACTTTTAAAAAAGAAAAGTGAGAAGTCTTCTTGTTGTTCTTCTGATTCATCTTCTTGCTCTGATATAAAAACTGAAACTAAAGTTGACAATAAATTAAATTTTACAAAAAACAATCCAAATTCAAATAATTTTAAATTTAAGGTTTAATAGGTGAAGTGGGAAAATAATAGAAGAAGTTCAAATATAGAAGATAAAAGAGGTGAATCAGGTTCTAATTTTGGCTCTAGACAAAATAATTCTCTGATGATGTTATTACCAGTTATTAAGATGTTAATTGGCACAAAAATAGGAAGAATTATTTTAATAATAGGTGCTATTGCATATTTTATGGGCTTCAATCCTTTAGCTTTTTTAGATATGGGAATGACTCAAAATAATACTTCAAGTTCTCAAGTTATAAATACACAAAAAGATGATAAAAGTGCACAGTTTGTAAGTGCTGTTTTAGCTCAAACAGAAGATATATGGTCAAATGTTTTTAAAAAATATAATGCAAACTATATTGAGCCAAAATTAGTTTTATTTAGAAATTCAGTAAAAAGTGGATGTGGTTTTGCTTCTTCTCAAACTGGACCTTTTTATTGTCCTGCTGATCAAAAAGTATATTTGGATTTATCATTTTTTGATGAACTTGCAAAAAGACACGATGCTCCGGGTGATTTTGCCCAAGCTTATGTAATTGCTCATGAAATAGGTCATCATGTACAAAATATTACTGGAACAATATCTAAAGTACAAAATGCAAAACAAGGATTATCAGATGCAAAAGAAAATGCATTGCAAGTAAAAGTTGAACTCCAAGCTGATTGTTATGCTGGACTTTGGGCATATTATAGTAAGAAAGATTTTAATTCAATAGAAGAGGGTGATATTCAAGAAGCACTAAATGCTGCAAGTGCTATTGGTGATGATACATTACAAAAGAAAGCTCAAGGATATGTAAGACCTGATTCTTTTACTCATGGAAGTGCAGCTCAAAGAATGGCATGGTTTAAAAAAGGTTTTGAAAATGGAACTTTAGAATCTTGTAATACTTTTAATTAGATGAAGAAAAATATGCAAGATAAATTATTACACTATTTAAATGAAAGTCCAACTGTATTTTTTATTTTAAAAAAAGAAAATAAATCTTGGGAACTTGAATATGTTACTTCAAATGTAATAAATCTATATGGTTATAGTGCTAAAGATTTTTTATCAAAAAAAGTAAAACACGAAGATTTTATTTTTCAAGAAGATTTACACACTTTTAGAACAGAAAGTAGGCAGGTTTCAAAAGTTATAAAAGATGAATACATATATAAACCATATAGAATAGTTAAAAATAATCAAATAATTTGGGTAAATCATATCTTAAAAATAATTCATGATGAAAATGGCAGAATTAGCCATTATTATGGATATTTAAATGATATAACAGAATCACAAAAAATTAAAAAAGAGCTCGAAGAACATCTAAATATCATTAATAATAATGTTTTAATTAGTATTACAAATAAAGATGGATTTATTATAGATGTTAGTGATGCATATTGTAAATTGACTCAATATTCAAAAAAAGAATTAATTGGAAAGAAACATAATATATTTAGACATTCAAGTATAGAAAATAGTTTTTTTAAAGAGCTTTGGGAAATTATATTAAAAGGAAATATTTGGAAGGGAGAACATCTTAATATAAAAAAAGATGGTACGGAATTTTGGGTTGAAAATTCAATTACTCCAAATTTTGATGAATATAAAAATATTATTGGTTTTACATCTGTGTATAATGATATTACAGATAAAAAGAAAATATCTGAAATTTCCATTACAGATTTTTTAACAGAATTATATAATAGAAGGCATTTTAATACTATTTTTGATTTAGAATTTAAAAGAGCAAAGCGTGATAATAAGAATTTTGTTCTTCTTATTTTAGATATAGATTTTTTCAAACAGTACAATGACACATATGGTCACGATGGTGGAGATTGTGTATTAAAACAAATTTCAGATGTTTTAAAATCTACTTTAAAAAGATCAAATGACTATATTTTTAGATTAGGTGGAGAGGAATTTGGAATTATTACTTCTAATATTCAATATATAGGTGTTGTAAAATTATGTAATAAACTACTTGATGCAGTTGTGAATTTAAAAATAAAACACAGATCCAGTTCTATTAATGATTTTGTAACCATTTCTATTGGTGCTAAAATTGTGAAAACTTCAAATGATATCAATGATAAAACAATATTTAAATCAGCAGATAATGCTTTATATGAAGCAAAAGAACAAGGAAGGAATAGAGCTGTAATAAAAGAATAAATTCTATTTTTTAAGTCCAATGACTTTAAAAATATTTAAATTATTTAGTATATAAATAGCAATTATTGTACAAATAGTTCCTAAAATAGTATTGTAAGTTATTTTTTCATCTAAAAAAATAGCACTTAAAATTAAAGCTGATGAAGGAACTAAGAATATAAAACTACTAACTTCATTTGTTCCTAGTCTTGTAATCCCAACAAAATATATTGATGTTGCAAATGTAGTACTTAAAATACTTATAACAAATATATTTAACCAAAAAATCAAATCAAAATCATAAATTCTATTAAAAAGAGAATTATCTATAAAGAATTCATAAATAACAAATGTTGAAATTACATATACATAAAAAGTAAAAATTAAAGGATTTGTTTTTACAGCTTTTGAGCTTATTATTGTCAGTATTGGCCAAAGAATAGAAGCTATTAAAAAGTATATATTATCTTTTGAAAATATCTCATTGAAATCAAAATTCCAAACATTTAACATAGTTAGTACTCCAAAGCCTCCAAGAATCAAAGCAAAAGAGTGTTTTAAACTAATAGTTTTTTTCTTGATGATTGCTAAGATTATAAAAGTATTAATAGGTATTAAAGTAGTAACTAAAGCTCCTCCAAAGCCAGCTGTTCCATGCTGCACTCCTAAAAAGAAAACTAAAGAGTATAAAACTAAAACAACAGAAGCTAAAAGAATAAGAAATAAGGCTTTGAAATCTATTTTAAAAGAGAGTTTGAAAAAGTAAAGAATTGGGATCATGGAAAAAAAAGATATTCCCATTCTTAAAAAAATCAATTCATATTCATTTATGTAAGAGCTTAATATCTTTACATTTACCCATGATACTCCCCAGAATATCATGGCCAAAACCATAAGAATATAAAATAGATTTTTATTCATTTACTTAAGATTGTTTAATAGTAAGATATCTACTAAGTCTCCTGATTTTATATCATCACTGTCATCTTTTTGAATAAGTAGAGCAGGACTTTCAAGCATATTTGTTAATATTGCACTTGTCCCTTGTCTTTTTCCATCAAAATTGATTTTATATTCATTATCCACATATTCAACATTACAAGCTGTAAATATTGTTTTTGACATTTTTCTTGGAAAGTTTTGATTTATTCTAGCTTTTACTATTGGTAAGCTTTCATTTGAATCTCTAAATTTATATATTAAAGGTAAAACATAAAGTATCGCACAAACAGTAGATGAATAGGCAAACCCTGGTAGTGCAATGATGATTTTTCCATCTTTTATAGCTGCTAAAATATGCATACCTGGTTTTACAGTAACTCCATGAAATAAAACTTCAGCTTTTAATTTGTCTTTTATCACATCTTGAACAAAATCATAATCACCAACTGAAACACCTCCCGTTGTTACTACAATATCAGCTTTTTGTAAAGCCATTTTTAAAAGATTTGTAATAGAATCAATGTCATCTTTTACAATACCCATTTGTAAAGTATTTGCACCGTTACTTTTACATAAAACTTCTAGAGTTAAATGATTTGAACTTCTTATTTGTGATTCATTTGTTTGAACTTCACCCAAATCTAAAACTTCACTACCTGTACTTGCAATTGCTACTGTTGGATTAATAATAACTTCAATTTGAGAGATATTTAATGAAGCAAGAACTCCAATTTCTGCAAAACCAATTATAGTTCCTTTTTTAATTAAAACTTCATCTTTTTTATAATTTTCACCTATTTCTCTAACAGCAAAGCCAAATGGCACTTCTTTTATTATTTTTATTTTATTATCTAAAATTTCTACATTTTCTATAGGTATTAAAGTATCACTGCCTTTTGGCATTAATGAACCTGTAAATGTTTTTATACAAACACCCCTTGATACTTCTTTTTCAACAATACTACCAGCTGGATTTTTATCAATGATTTCTAGCAGATTATTATTTATATCTTCATATCTAATTGCATAGCCATCCATTGCTGATGTTGGTAATTCAGGACTATTGTGATCAGCAATTATATTTTTAGCAGTAACTCTACCAATTGCATTTGTTATAAATAGCTTTTCAGTTCCTTGTTTATTGATAGAAATATTATTTAATATTTCTAAAGATTTTTCATAACTTATAAAATTTCTCATATCTAGTATCTATCTTTTATTTAAACTATTGTTTTTATTAATAATAATTTGTTCAAAAAGCATCGCTCCAAAACCTCTTGGTAAATCTTCATTTGTTTTTTCAACATTTTGAATAATAGTTCTAATTTGGTTTTCTGTCATATTTCTGGCTACTGGCATAATAGTTTCAACAATCTTTTGTCTAAACTCTTTTTCTTCTTCTCTTGTCATTATTTAATCTTTATTTTATTATTTATGAAATTATATATTTTTTAGATAAAATCTGAGTAAAATAATCATTATTTTTCTGAATTATTCATTTATTTATATATAATATCAGAAATGCTTTGATATGATGAGATATATTTAATTAAAAGGGTTCTTTTGGAAATCAAAATTGCAACAGAAGAAGAAATAAAATATTGTTATAAGCTTATGCATCAAACTAATAAAAATTTATCTGAAAAAGATTTTATTAATTTAGTATCTGAACAAATAAGAAATGGATATAAATTAATATATGTAATAGACAATAGTGAAGTCATTTGTGTAACAGGTTTTGTTATATCCCAAAAACTTGCTATAGGAAAATATTTACATATTGATGATTTCGTAACTAATAAAAGTGTCAAATCAACTGATGCGGCAAAAGCTTTGTTAGATTTTATTAAAATTTATGCAAAACAACAGAACTGTACCTCAATACATTTAGACTCTGCTATAAAAAGAGAAGAAGCTCATAATTTTTATCTTAATGAAAATATGAAAATAGACTCTTATCACTTCAGTATTGATATAATATAAACTCATTAAAAAAGGTTTTGAGAACTTTTTTGATATAATTGCCTTAAAAATTTATAGGAATAATATATTGGTTGAATTAAGTAAAAAAATATCTACAATAGTTGGTAAAACTAATGCAGAATATGGATTAATAAAAGAGGGAGATAGGGTATTAGTTGGCTTTTCAGGTGGAAAAGATTCTCTTACTTTAATACACACTTTAAATAGAATAAAAAAAGTTGCACCATTTAATTTTGATTTTAAAGCAGTAACTGTAACTTATGGAATGGGTGAACAAGTACAATTTTTAAGTAATCATTGTGCTGAACATGGAATTGAACATGAAATTATAGACACTCAAATATTTGAATTAGCAGGTGAAAAAATTAGAAAAAATTCATCTTTTTGTTCATTTTTTTCAAGAATGAGAAGAGGATATATCTACACAGCAGCACAAGAACAAGGATATAATAAAGTAGCTCTTGGGCATCATTTAGATGATGCAATGGAATCTTTTTTTATGAATTTCTTCTATAATGGTACTATGAGAACTATGCCGCCTAAGTATACGGCTGAAAATGGTTTAGAAGTAATTCGTCCTTTAATCTTTTGTAGAGAAAGACAATTAAGAGCTTTTGCAAATGCAAATGAAATTAATGTAATTGGTGATGAAGCATGTCCTGGATTAAGATTTGATGTTAAAATGCCACATGCAAGAGCTAGTACAAAAGAATTATTAGCTAAATTAGAAGAAGATAACCCAAAAATATTTGTATCTATGAAAGCTGCATTTTCTAATATTCAATTATCGACATTTTTTTATAAAGAAAATCAAGAAATTATAGAAAGTATTGAAGAGGAAGATAATATTTTATGAAAATATTAATATCGTCTTGTTTGTTAGGTGAAGATGTAAGATATGATGGAAATAATTCATCTGTAGCTTTTAATCCTAATATCTCATTTTCATTAAAAGAGTTGTTTATGGATATTCTTTGTGAAAATGAGATTTATTCTTTTTGTCCTGAAGTAGCAGGTGGATTAGGAATTCCAAGAATTCCTGCTGAAATTGTTAAAAATGATAAACCTTTTATAGTACAAAATGAAGAAGGAAAAGATGTTACAATAAACTTTTTATTAGGAGCAAAAAAAGCTTTAGATATTTGTCTAGAAGAAAATATAAAAATTGCACTATTAAAAGCAAATTCTCCATCTTGCGGGAATATAAATATTTACGATGGAACTTTTACAAACAATCTAATAGAAGGTCAAGGCTTAACTGCAAGACTATTAAAAGAGAATGAAATAGAAGTTTTTAATGAAACACAACTAAAAGATTTAAAGAAGTTTATAAAAGCTAACAAATAAAGCTTTTATAAACTTTCATTTACAAGATTTGATAATCTTAATGGATCTAAAGCCCCAGAAACTCTTTGTTTTTCTACACCATTTTTATAAACTACAAGTGTAGGTATAGATCTAATCCCAAATCTGGTACCCATATTTGGTAATGCTTCTGTATTTACTTTTACAAATAAAGCTTTTAATGGATATTTTTTCGCAACATCATTAAAAATTGGTGCCATCATTTTACAAGGTCCACACCAAGGTGCCCAAAAATCAACAATAACTGGAATATCTGAATTTACTATTACATGATCAAAATTTGATTCATCTAATTCAATAGGATCTGTATCTAGTAAAGAGTTTTTACAAGAACCACAATTTGCTTTTGCATAGCTATCTTTTTTAGGAATAGCATTTATTTTAAAACAGTGAGGACAAACGATATTGATTTTTTCCATATTTTTATGCCTTAATATTTAATAATATATCAGATACCGCATTTTGAGTTTTTATACTGTTTGCATTTGCACTATATGATATAACTTCAGGTATTTGATTTACTATAGAATCAATCAAATCAGTATTTACTTCTTGAATTTCTGGGGTACCCATTGTATTTGAAACTTGAGCTATATTTGATGCCATTTCATTAAGTTTTAATTCTGAAGAAATCATTGCATTTAGATTATTATCTATTGTCATAAACTGCTCCTTATTTTCTATATTAAAATTTTAACTAAAAAGCTAGAAAAAGTAAATAATATATTAATATCATAAATAGAAAATAATTTTCTTATTTTATCATTAGTTAAATAATTTTAGAGTATTATCCAACTCATGATATATAAGTTATTAAAATCAACGACTGTAAAACTTTTATTACTTGTTTGTACAGTTTTATCAACATTAATACTATCCTCTTTTTTGTTCAATAAGCAAATTGATATGTTGAAAAAACAAATAGATAATATCTATTTTGGTAACTTAATTCCTATCGTAAAACTTCAAATAATTGCTGACAATTATAAAGATATAGTTTCTTGTAGAAAAATAAAATATATATGTGATTTTAAGAATGAACAAGAAATTATTCTTCAAGAATGGTCTTATTACAAAAATACTTATAAAAGTGATAATGAAAAAATTGTAGTTGAAACAATAGATAATGAAATACAAAATACGTTCAAAGAAAATAAACTTCATCTTTTCCAAAATATTTTAACAAGAATTAATTTTTTGATAAAGTATGAAACTCAAGTTGCATTCAAACAAAGAAAGAGTTTTCTTGATGATTATGTAAAAATGAAAAATTATCTATTTTATAGTGTTATTTTTATTATTATAATATCTACATTTATAGTTTTTTATATTGTAATTCAAGTTATTAGAAAAGATAAACAATTAACAGTATTGAATAAAAAATATAAAATAGACTCAATTACAGATTCTATGACAAAATTATATAATAGAAAATATTTTGATACAATTTTTGATAATATGCCTTTTATTGCAAATGCAAATCATTGGGAATGTGCTTTTATTATGGTAGATATTGATTATTTTAAGCAATATAACGATACATATGGTCACGATATGGGTGATGAGGCTTTAAAACAAGTTGCAAATACTTTAAAAGAGTATTTTGATAAAAAATATGAATTTACTTTTAGGTTAGGTGGTGAAGAATTTGGTATAATTCTTTTCGATATTGATATCCATATTTTAGAAAATTGCTTAAAAGATATGAATAGAAAAATTTTAGAATTACAAATTGAGCATAAAAATAGTAAAATATTAGATATTCTTTCTATTTCTATGGGTGCAATAATTTATAAACCAAATACATATGTATCGGCTAATAAAATGTATAAACAAGCAGATGAGTGTTTATATAAATCAAAAGAAAACGGAAGAAATCAATATCATATACACAAAGGATAGAAATGTCATTATTGAGTTTTTTATTTAATAAAAACAGTCATTTTAATTTAGCTAACATAGTTACTTTTTTTAATATTGCATCAGGAATTTTTGCAATATATTTTTTAACTCATCATCAGTTTTTTGCAGCAGCACTTTTTGCATGGTTAGCTGGTGGTTTCGATATTGTTGATGGTAAGATTGCTAGAAAATATAATCTATCAACACAATTTGGTATTCAATTGGATTCTTTTGCAGATTTTTTATCATTTGTCATTGTTCCTACTATGTTTATTTTCTTTGCTGTAATTGATACTAAAGAGATTTTTTTGAGTATGCCTTTAATTATTTTTGCATTTGTTTATTATGTAATTTCAGGACTTAGAAGATTAATTCAGTTTAATATAAATGCTGATGAAGGAAAAGTTGAAAAATACTTTACAGGAGTTCCTACACCTTTAGGAGCTATTTTATTATGGCTTGTTTATTTAATTTTCTTAACAGGTTTTATTACAGAAACATTTGTATTGTTATTAATGATTTTAATTGGATATTTATTAAATTCAAAAATTAAAATACCTCATTTATAAGAACTTAAATGAATCAAGAAGTAGTAAGTGTAGATTTAGGCTCTAACTCTTTTCGTGTTTTGAAATATGATTGTATTAATCATAAAATTATTTCAGAATATAATGAAGTTGTAGGAATGGCTGATGGTCTTGTAGATACAGGATTAATATCAAAAGAAGCACAAGATAGAGTTGTAAAAGCGATTTTACACTCTGTGGAAATTATAAACTATAATCCATCAAAAGCAGTTTGTGTTACTACAGCTGCCATGAGAAAAGCATCAAATAGTAAAGAAGTATTAAATTACTTAAAAGATAAAACAAATATAGAGTTTGAAATAATTGATGGATTTGAAGAAGCAAGACTTACTTTATTAGCTGTTCAATATGCATTAAAAAGAGAAAAAATAGATTCAAAAAATTTTATTCTTCTTGATATTGGTGGTGGTTCAACTGAAATTATTGTAAACACAAATGATATCTATGAAGCTCATAGTTTTGATTTTGGAATAGTAACTATGACTCAAAAGTATTTAAAATATCATGATTTACACAATGATTTAGACTCTAGAAAAAAAGAGATAAAAGAATTTCTTGATAAATTAAATATAAATTTAAATGACTATAGTTTTGTTGCAACTGCTGGAACTCCAACAACAATAGCAGCTATAAAATTAGGTCAAGACTTTTTTTCATATGATAGAAATATTGTAAATGGTGCAATAGTAAATTTAAATGATTTAGAATATAGTTTAAATATTTTTAAAAATTCTTCAAAAGAAGAAATAGCAAAATTAGTTGGCAAAGGAAGAGTTGAGTTTATTGAGGTGGGAATCTTTATTTATAAAGCAATATTTGAAGTTCTAAATAAAAATGAATCAATAGTTTTGGATGATGGTTTAAGAGAAGGTGTTGCTATAAATTATTGTTTAAATAAGTGTAATAATTAAGAAAGTAATCTTACACTTTGTTCTTGAACTATATTAGCTTGTGAGGCTGCCAAATATCCCATATTTGAAGTAATATTAGTTTTTGAAAAATCAGCAGAATCTTTTTGAAAATCTTTATTTTTATTTATTTTATTTTCAGTAAATAAAGTAACTTGTTCTTGTATAGTTTCTTTGGCATTTATTTCTAATTTATTTCCTAATTCTGTAAAGTTATCATATATATTTTGTAATTGATTAACAGAATTATCAACTTTTGTTACTACTTCATTTAAAGCATTAGTATCGTTTAAATTACTGTTATTTACAGTTTCAAAAATTTCATTTGCTATTGCTGCTGTATTAGGCTTTTCTATTGAAAAATTTGATGTTTTTGTATTTATATCAATAGTGTTTTTATCATCATAATAATCCATCGTTAATAAAGATTCTTTATTATATTTGGTTTCATAAGCAATTTGATTAAAAGATCTTAATTCATCATTTATACTTTGTTTTATATCATTTTTATTTTCAAAAGTATCAATTATTTCAAGTTTATTTTGAATATTTGTTAAGTTGTTTTGTTGTTTTTCTATGGCATTTTGAGCAACATTTGTCATTCCAATGCCATTGTTTAATGATTGTACACTTAATGATAGTTCATCTCTTTTTTTATTATATTCATTAATTGATAGATTTAAAGCATCTTTACTAGTATTTGAAACTTTTGAAGAAGAAGTAGATTTTTCTAATTGTAAAGAAGAAGAATTATTGAGGTTAGCAATATTATTATTTATACTATTTATATCCATAAAAAAGCTCCTTTGAACAAATTTTTAAATCAAATTATTGTACTTAAATTATAATTAATAGCATATAAATTTATATTTAATGAATGATAATAAAAAAAAATTTAAATTAATTGTTTTATCAAACCGTAATTTAATTAATCTTTGAGTAAAATATCTCCTTATTTTTAGAACAACGGAGAATTATTATGAAGATGACTGGCGCAAAAATGGTTGTAGAATCATTACATCAAGAAGGGGTTGAAGTAGTATTTGGATACCCTGGAGGCGCTATTATGAACGTCTATGATGAAATATATAAACAAAACCATTTTCAACATATTCTAAATAGACATGAGCAAGCTTCAATAATTGCGGCTGAGGGATACGCAAGAGCAACAGGAAAAGTTGGAGTTTCAATAGTAACTTCTGGACCTGGATTTACAAATGCAGTTACTGGACTTGCAGATGCATATATGGATTCAATTCCTTTAGTTGTAATTTCAGGGCAAGTTCCAACTACAATTATTGGTTCAGATGGATTTCAAGAAATTGATGCAGTTGGAATTTCAAGACCTTGTACAAAGCATAATTATTTAGTTAATAAGATTGAAGATTTACCAAGAATTATTAAAGAAGCGTTTCATATAGCAAGTACTGGAAGACCTGGCCCTGTGCATGTTGATATTCCAAAAGATATTACAGCAGAAATAGGTGATTTTGTTTATCCTACTGAAGTTAATATGCCAACATATAAACCAACAATAAATTATAATAAAAGACAATTAAAAAAAGCAATGGAAGCTATTTCAAATGCTAAAAAACCATTGTTATATGTTGGTGGAGGATCGGTTTTATCTAACTGTTCATTTGAAATTAGAGAATTAGCTAAAAAGTTAAATATTCCAGCAGTTGAAACACTAATGGCAAGAGGGGTAATGGGTGATGAAAATCCATTATTTTTTGGTATGTTAGGAATGCATGGAGAGTTTGCAGCTAATATGGCTGCTCATGAAACAGATTTATTAATCTCTTTAGGTGCTAGATTTGATGATAGGGTAACAGGAAGACTTGATGAATTTGCTTCAAAAGCAAAAGTTATTCATGTGGATATCGACCCAACTTCAATTGCAAAACTTGTAGTTCCTGATTATCCGATTGTTGGAGATTTGAAAATTACAGTTAAGGCGATGATTGAAGCTATTGATAATAGTGAAATAGAGTTTAATGATTATACAAACTGGGTTGAATTATTAAGAGATTACAGAGAAAAAGAGCCTTTGAGATATATTGATTCAAATGAAGTTATTAAACCTCAATGGCCAATACAAAGAGTTGGAAAATTATTAGGTGAAAAAGCTGTTATTTCTACAGATGTTGGACAACATCAAATGTGGACAGCCCAATTTTATCCATTTTCATATCCAAGACAATGGATTACATCAGGTGGATTAGGAACTATGGGATTTGGATTACCAGCTGCTATGGGTGTTGCAAGAGCGCTTAAAGGAACAGATAAAGTATCTATTAACTTTACAGGTGATGGTTCAATTTTAATGAATATTCAAGAGTTAATGACTTGTGTTGAGTATGAATTACCTGTTATTAATATTATTTTAAATAACAACTATTTAGGAATGGTAAGACAATGGCAAACAATGTTTTACGGAAATAGATTATCAGAAACTGATTTATCAGCTCAACCAAACTTTAAAATGCTAGTTGAAGCTTTTGGTGGATTAGGTTATAGAGTTACAACAAAAGAAGAATTTGATGCAGCTTTAAAAGATGCGGTTGAACAAAGAAAACCAGCAATGATAGAAGTAGTTGTTGCTAGAAATGAAGAGGTATTACCAATGGTTCCAAATGGTCATGCATTAAATGAAATGACTTTAATTGAAGGAGGAAAATAATGAATAATTTTAATCACTATTACGATACAGAAACTACTAGACAAGTTATTTCAGTAATTGTTCTAAACGAACATAACGTATTATCAAGAATTGTTGGATTATTTTCAGCTCGAGGTTATAATATTGATTCATTAACAGTTGCTCCAATAGCTGAAAGTCAATACTCAAGAATGACTATTGTTACAACAGGTGATAAAAGAGTTATTGATCAAATTGTAAAACAATTAAATAAATTAATTCCTGTATTAAAAGTAAATGAACATAAAAATGTTGTAGAAAAAGATACAGTTTTAATGAAGTTTTCAATTGATAATAATTTATCAGATATTGATGTAATTGCACGTGCTTACCATGGAAGTATTCAAAATGTTACTGATGAAGCTATTATAGTTTCAGCTACTGATTCAAGTGCTAGAATAATGAACTTTATAAAAGTTATGCAAAAATTCAATCCACTTGAAGTAGTAAGAAGTGGTATAGTAGCAATGGAAAGATAAGAGTAAAAAACTCTTATCTTATCCTAATTAAAGGATAAAAAATGACTATTCAAGAGATTGCAGATTTTGTTGGTATTGATTGCCAAGAAGAAAAAGAGATAACGGGATTAAACACTCTAACAGATTCAAATGAAAATGAACTTACTTTTTTAGAAAATAAAAAATATTTATCAGATTTAAAAAATACAAAAGCAGCAGCTGTTTTAGTTACAAAAGAAAATGCAAGTGTAATTCCATCTAATACAATTGCATTAATTTGTGATGAACCATATTTGATGTTAGCAAAAATAACAAAACTATTTGCTCCAAATGTTATAGAAATGGATGGAGAGAAACCATTAGTAGGTGGTGGAACAAAAGTAATGCCAAATGTTTATATTGGTAAAGATTCTGTTATTGGTAGCGATTGTACTATTATGGCAGGCGCTTTTATAGGTGATAATGTAAAAATAGGAAATAACACTATTATTTATCCTAATGTTACTGTTTACAGAGATTGTACTATTGGAAATGATTGTATTATTCATGCAGGAACTGTAATAGGAAGTGATGGTTTTGGATTTGCAAATACAAAAGATGGTAAATATATCAAGATATATCAAAACGGTAATGTAACTATTGGAAATGATGTAGAAATTGGTGCAAATTCTACTATTGATAGAGCTGTATTTAAATCAACAATTATAGAAGATGGTGTTCGAATTGATAATTTGGTTCATGTAGGACATAATTGTAAAATAGGGCGAGGTTCAATTTTAGTTGCACAAGTGGGGATTTCTGGATCTAGTATTTTAAATGCTTATGTTGTAATGGGTGGACAAAGTGCAACTGCAGGTCACTTAGAAATTGCAGCATTCTCTACAATTGCTGCACGTGGTGGAGTTACAAAAAGTATTACTGAGCCTAAAAAATCATGGGCAGGGTTTCCTTTGATTGAGCATAGACAATGGCTTAGATTACAAGGTAAAATCTCGAACTTATTAAAATAAAAAGGTTTTAAAATCGCAAAGAGAATCATATCATTAATTATTTTATTTATTATTATTTACTTCCAATTTTCTACTTTTGAAAGTGGAAAAGATGTTGTGGGAGATGTTGGATCAACTTTTTCTGGTTTTTCACAAAAATATTTTGGGTATTTATCATATATATATTTATTACTTTTTATTTATCCATTATATATACTTAATTTTAGAAAGAATATCAAAGAAAAAGATTTGCTTTTAAACTTTCTAGTAGTCTTTTTATTGCTTTTTGTTTGTTTAATTTTTCAAGCATTACTTATTGAAAATCCTTATTATAGAGGAGAAATAGGTAATATTTTAGTAGATTCCTTATCTCCAGTTATTGGAAGAGCAGGGCTTTATTTCTTTGTTCTTGTGGGATTTATTATATGTGCATTAGTTTTATTTGAAAACTCAGATTTAGAAATTAGTGATTTAGCTAAGCTAAAAAATAAAATAAAATTGAAAAATAGTTTAGATATAAAAAAAATAGAGAATAAACGAAGAGAAAAAAGAGTTGAAGAAAATACTAAAGCAATTTTAAATAATATAGATAGAAATTTGAATAAAAGTATGCCAGAAATAAAAACTGTTTCAAAACCTTCAAAAATTATTGAACCAGAAATTTATGAAGAAATAGAAGAGATTAAAGACAATGAACTTTATGAAACATCACTATTTGAAGAAGATGATTTCAGTAAAAAGATTGATGTTGTTGAATCTCATGGAATAATAGTTGAAGAATTAGAAGAAAATAAAAAACTTTTAGAACAAATAGAAGTTGGGAAAACTGAAAAGCCTAAAAATTTTAAACTACCTCCAAGCTCTTTTTTTCAAGATTCACCAAAAGATAACAAATCAAAAGTATCAGAAGCATTTATTGATCAAAAAATAAGTGACTTACTTGATAAATTAGCAATGTTTAAAATTGATGGAGATGTTGTACGAACTTATACAGGTCCAGTTGTTACAACTTTTGAGTTCAAACCAGCTCCAAATGTTAAAGTATCTAAAATATTAAATCTTCAAGATGATTTAGCAATGGCACTTAAGGCCCAAACTATAAGAATTCAAGCTCCAATTCCAGGAAAAGATGTGGTTGGAATTGAAGTTCCAAATGAAGATACTCAAACTATATATTTAAAAGAGATGCTAGATAGTGAAATTTTTCAAAATTCTAAATCTCCACTTACTATGATTTTAGGAAAAGATATAGTTGGAAAACCATTTATTACAGACCTTAAAAAACTTCCACATCTTTTGATTGCAGGAACTACAGGATCAGGAAAATCTGTTGGAATTAATTCAATGATTTTGTCATTATTATATAAAAATTCTCCAGATAATTTAAGACTTGTAATGATTGACCCAAAAATGCTTGAATTTTCAATGTATAACGATATTCCACATCTTTTAACTCCTGTAATTACAAAAGCAGGCGATGCTATAAATGCCTTAGCCAATATGGTTAGTGAAATGGAAAGACGTTATACTCTAATGTCAAAAACGAAAACAAAAAATATTGAAAATTATAATGAGAAGGCAAAAATTGAAGGTTATGAAACAATGCCTTATATTGTTGTTGTAATTGATGAGTTAGCAGATTTGATGATGACAAGTGGAAAAGATGTAGAGTACTCAATAGCAAGGCTTGCGCAAATGGCAAGAGCTTCTGGAATTCATTTAATAGTAGCAACTCAAAGACCATCGGTTGATGTTGTAACAGGACTTATTAAAGCAAATTTACCAAGTAGATTATCTTATAAAGTAGGGCAAAAAATAGATTCTAAAATTATCTTAGATTCTATGGGAGCTGAATCACTTTTAGGTAGAGGAGATATGTTATTTACACCTCCTGGAATGTCTGGACTTGTAAGAATTCATGCTCCTTGGTCAACTGAAGCTGAAATTGAAAGAGTAGTTGACTTCTTAAAAGATCAAAGAGTAGTTGAATATGATATGAACTTCATAAAAGATAGAAATACTCAAAGTTCATTAAATTCTTCAAATACAACAGAAATTACAGAATTGGATGAATTATATAATGATGCTAAAGAAATAGTTTTAACAGAGAAAAAAACATCTATATCTTATATTCAAAGAAGACTTAGAATTGGATATAACAGAGCAGCAACTATTGTAGAACAACTTGAGCAGTCGGGTATTCTGTCAGAAGTTAATGCTAAAGGTAACAGAGAAATATTAGTTTAAAATTGTTACTTTTTGTTTTATATTGATATAATATATTTTCAAATGTAAACAAGGAGTAATTTTGATTAATATTTTGATGATAGAAGATGATCTTGAATTCGCTAATAATTTAATTAAATATTTAAAACAATATAATATCGAAGTTACAAATTATGAAACCCCAGAGCTAGGAATTTCAGCTCTGGCACTTAAAAAATATAATTTAATTATACTTGATTTAACCCTACCAAATATAGATGGTATAGAAGTTTGTAGATTAATACGATTACGTTACGAAACTCCAATTATCATTTCAACACAAAGAGCATTTTTAGGCGATAAAATAGCTTGTTTTTCTTATGGAGCTGATGATTTTATGCCAAAACCATATGATATGCAAGAATTAATTTTAAGAATAAAAGCAATTTTAAAAAGATTTAATAATCTAATAATTAATGAAAATACTACTTTAAATAAAGATCAAGTATTTATTTTTGATGAATCTAAAATGGAAATTTATAAAAATAATGTTTTAGTTGAATTAACTAATGCGGAATATTTTATTTTACAATATATGATTCAAAAAAGTGGTTTTGTAATATCTAGAGAAGAATTATTATCTAATGTTGATTCAATAAAATATGAAAGTTCATATAAAAGTATTGATGTTTTAATTGGACGTGTTAGAGCAAAAATAGAAGAAAATCCTAAAAAGCCTAAATATATAATTTCAATTAGAGGGGTTGGATATAAATTAATTAATCAATTGTAATTTTATATTTACCTTTTATTTACTTTAAAATACCATATATTTACTTATAAAAGTTAGAATTTAGTATTCTTTAAAATTAGGAGTATATTATGGCAACAACAAGTTCAGTAACAACAAGTGCAGCAACTGATGCATATGGAAATAGTTACACAACAGCTGTAAGTAACGATTCATTAGAAAGTTCTGATTTTATTACATTAATGCTTACTGAAATAAAACTACAAGATCCAACTAATACAGTTGACTCCGCTTCAATGTTAAGCACTCAATTACAATTATCTACTCTTGATGCAAATACTGCAACTGTTGCAGCAATGGAATCGTTACAATCTACTTTTGAACAATCTGCACTAGCAAGTTCTGCTAATATTATTGGTAGTATTGTCGAAAATGGTGATATTGATAGTGATGGTAATCCTAAACAATATAAAGTTTCATCAGTTGCTATGAATGATGGATCTATATCTTTAACAGCTTATGAATTAGAAAATTTTTATGATGTTTACTATTTTGATGCTGTAGATAGTTCCTCAGATACTGTTAATTCAACAAATGAAAATGGAACTATTACTTTAAAAAATGGTGATAATGCAAGTTATACTTTTTCAACTTATAATAAATCATATGAAGATTTAGCTGCAGAAATAAATAATGTTTCTGGAATTACAGCTTCGATGGCTCAAAATACTAGTGGTAAATATCAAATGGTTGTTTCTGTAAGTAATGGTTCATCATCATTATCTCAAAGTAATTCAACTTTGAATTATACACAAGACACAGCAACTGCATATGCAAGTGATATAAAAACTATTTCATATAATGATATTACAAAAATTTACTAATTGTTACTAACTGTTTAAATAGCATTAGTTTCATTTATACTACACATACCATATATTTACATTTAAAGCTTATGATTAATATAGTGAGAACCACTATTTAATCATAAAGGATTTAAAATGATTAGTACATTATGGACAGGAATTGCTGGACTTTCGTCTCAGCAAACAGCCTTAGATAACGAATCAAATAATATTGCCAACGTAAATACTGTTGGATACAAAGCTTCAAGAGTTTCTTTTGCAGATTTAATGTATCAAGGTAGCATCGGAAAAGGTGCTAAAGTTACAAGTGCAGAAAAACAGTTCATACAAGGAAGTTTAAATATTACTGGTTCGTCTTATGATATGGCACTTAATGGAGATGGTTTTTTTGTTGTTGCAAACAAGAGTGCTACTGGAACTTCTGAGAATTATTTCACTAGAGCTGGAAATTTTAGAATGGGTGAAAATGGAACTTTACAAGATTCCAATGGAAATGAAGTTCAAGGTTGGGCATTAAGCGCAATAGATGCAGATGCAGATGTAACTTCAACCAATAGTAATCTTGATTCTTTTACAGATGTATTTACTCAAATAGCTGGGAATCAAGTAGTACAATTTACTAATAAAGTAGAAACTTATGCTGCAAAAATGTCTGATTACAGTTCTTCAGCAGTAGGGGATGCATCTGAGTTATCAGGTTCTGGAGCAAAAACTCAATCTACAAAAATTTCTGATATTGAAGCTTTAATTACAAATTATTCAAATGCTTTATCAGATTATGCTGAAGATCCTTCAGCAACAACTAGTCCTTCTACTGCTCAAAGTACATTATTAACTTTTGATGTAAATAATTCAAATCTTGATGCGGTAGGTGATCAAATATATGTTTATATTGATGGAAGTAAAATTACTCAAAATTATATAGATACAACAGCAACTACGACTCAAAAAGCTGCATTGGATGCTGCACTGAGTCCAACAGTTATTACAACAGATGCAGAATATAATATGTATGCAAGTAGAATTGCAACCTACGAAGGTTTAGCTGATAAAATTTCTAATATTACAGGATTAAAAGGATATACAGTAAGTGCTTCAGCTCCATATGATGCAAGTACTGCATATGCTGATGTATTAAAAGGAAATATAAAAATAGATTCTATAATACCAGGTGATGCCTTTACTGTTGGAGATGTAGTTGAAGTATCTGGAACAACAGAAGTAGATGGAATGAAAACAACTATTACTGAAAATGTTGTGGGTTCTGGGGAAGCTGCTGTTCAAAGTGCAATGGAAGCTTTAAGAGATGCAGTTGGAGGTAATCAATTAGATGCTTTTAAAACATCTGATATTTTCAGTGATGACTTAGATGTTGCTCAAGGATTTGCAGCAGGTGATTCTATTTCTTATACAATAGGAGATTTAACGGGAGTAACTGTTTCTTATACAGCAACTACAATTGACACAGAAGTTGAAGCTATAGATGCATTAGTTACAAAAATAAATACAGATCCTGAATTAAGTCTTTTAGTTGAGGCACAAAATATTAATGGAAATTTGGTAATTAAATCAAAAGAAGCTGGAGAAGAATTTTCTGGAGTTTTAAAATTTACTGATTTTTCTGCTACGAAAACATACACAAAAGATAAAAATCTTGATATTAGTGGAAATACTGGTGCTGGTGCAGAATTTATGCAAATTGTTTCTACAGTTGATCAAACATCATCTTTAAAATCTTTACAATTAAAATTGGATTCCTTAGGATTAACTGATTCTGCTTTTGGTGAATTTTCTGTAGATGATACAGGACTTGTAACTATGACTCAAGATGGAATCGACTATGTAATAGGTCAAGTTGCTATTGCACAATTTACTAATAATATTGGATTAGAAGCAATTGGAGATAACTTATACGCTAAAACAACTGAAAGTGGAAATCCTGTTTATTCTGTAGCAAATGATAATGGTGTTTCTATTGCAGGTGAAACTTTAGAACTTAGTAAAGCTGACTTAAGTGAAAGTTTAGTTAATTTAATGGTATTTCAAAGAGCATTTGAAGCAAATGCAAAATCTATTACTACAGCTGATGATATTTTGCAAACATTAATCAACCTAAAAAAATAATTAGGAGTTTATTATGGTTAGTTCTATAAACAATATTATGTTCAACTTAGATATGTTAAACAAAAGAAGTGAAAAAAATACATATGGTTTAAGTAGTGGTGATGCACTACAATACGGAAGTGATAATTCAAAACAATATAACGAAATATTATCTGTGAAGAATAACGTAAAATCATATACTAGTATTTTAGACAAAATTCAACTATCTGGTGCATATAATGATACAAGTGACTCAGCCGTATCAAATATGAAAAATTCTGTTAAGTCAGTACAGAGTTTAGTATTAGAAGCTTTAAATGGAACCAATAATAGTGATACAAAAGAAATAATCGCAGCAAATATTGAATCTAAAAAAGAAACTATATTTAATTTAGTTAATAGTAGTGTAAATGGACAGTATGTATTTTCTGGTAAAAATACAGATTCAGCATCTTTTGAAAAAGATGCTGTAAGTGGAAAAATTAACTATACTGGTTCATATGACAATAAAACTCTAAATGTAGAAGATAAAACTTATGCTACTCAAGGAGTGAATGGTATAGAACTTTTATATACGCCAAGCCAAAGTGCTGAAGTAGGATCTAGTCTAACTTTTAGTACAAATGAAAGAATATTAGATAAAGATGGTAATGAATATGGATTAGTAGATACTACTGGTTTAGGTGATTATGGTTTATTTTTAAATGGAGATAGTTCAAATACTAATGTAGCCTCTCTTCCTATAACAGTTAATAGTGATGGAACTTATACAGCGAATTCTATCACTACAGCATTAGAATCGAAAACTTCAATATTTGATACTTTAGATCAAATAATAAATGCGCTAAGACAACAAGATTCAAGTGGAAATGCAATTACAGAAGATGCAGCAAATCAAATTTTATCTAATTCTTTGGAAAAAATTGGGTCAGCTTATGATAATGTAAATTTAAATCATGCAATATTAGGAACAAGAACTTCTTATATTGATAACTATGAGCAAATAACTGAAGCAAAATTAACAAATTTTAATATTCTTTATGAAACTTATGCCGGTGCTGATTTAACAGCACTTGCAATTGAATCACAGTCATTACAAAACACTTATACTGCTTTGTATTCAACAATAAACAAGATAAATAATTTATCTCTTGTTGATTATTTAAAATAATTAAGCTTTGAAATGAAAAGAATATTTATAGGAGGATATTATGATTAACTCTTTATATATTGGAAGAAGTGGACTAGATGCTGCAAAGTATTCAGTTGACGTTACATCAAATAATATTGCTAATGAAAATACAGCAGGTTATGTAAAAAGAACCATTAATACATCAGAACTAACTACTTTAGAAGATGATATAGGAAATGGAGTATCTTTTGATTCTGTTACAAGAAGTACTAGTGTATATTTATATGACAAATTAGTTTCTCAAGATAGTTTATCCTCATATTATGAAGCTGAAGATTCTATCTTAAGTAATGTTGAGATGATGTTTAGTGAAACTGAAAATACTGGTTTTTCTAGCACTTTGAGTAATTTTCTTGACTCTTTAGAAACATTAAGAGGTGATTCAACAAATTTGATTTATAAAAATGATTTTTCTTCTCAAGCAGGATTTATAGTTGAGGGAATACAATCTTTAAATGAAAATTTAAATGAAACAATATCAAGTACAAAAACTCAGTTAGAAGATGATGTAAAAACTGTAAACAATATTTTAGAACAAATAGTTTCTCTTAATGAGCAAATTTTAAAAAGTAATACAGAATCAGTTGATTTATTAGATAAAAGAGATCTTCTAGAAAAAAAGTTGTCAGAATATGTTGATGTTCAAGTTAATAGATCAAGTAATACTTATAATTTAAAACTATCAGGTGTTAATGTGATTTTCAATAATACAAATCTACATGAAATAAGTATTAAAGAAGAAAACATTGCGCAAAAAGATATTTATAATTCAAGTGATTTTGATACTGTTGATTTTAGTACTGGAGATAAGATTTCAATTGTATTAAATAATACTTCCACAAAATTAACAATAGATTCTGCTATTGTAGGTAAAACTGCAAAAGAACAAATTATGGATAAGATAAATGCTAGTTCAGAATTTGCTAACTTCACAGCTTCTTTAGATACAAGTAATAATTTAATTATCACTTCTGATATAGAAGGAGAAGAAGGTAAGTTTGATATTGCTATCTCTTTAAATGGAACTGAAATATTAAAAAATAGTAATTCAGTAGAAGCTGAAAACAATGTTTCTCTTGCTGTATATAATAATGAATTAGCACTAAGTGGAGGATCATTAAAAGCTTTAACAGAAGAACTTACATCTTCAACTTCAAATATCTATGAATACAAAAATAGTTTAGATGATTTTGCTCAAGCATTTGTAGATACAGTTAATTCTAATAGTGCAACACCTTTATTTTACGGTTCAAGTGTTGATTCATTAAGTTTTATATCTGATAATGTAAATTCTTTAACTAATGATGACTTAGAAAACTTAGCACAAATACAATGGAATGATGATATTACAATAGGTAATGAAACTACTTCTTTCGTAGACTTTTATAAAAGTTTATTGGTAACTATATCTTCAAATGTTGAAGATAATAGTTTTAAATTAGAATCTCAAAATGCAGTTGTAAATTCATTAGAAACAACATATAATAATCTTACAAAAGTTGATCCTGATACTGAGATGATAAATCTTCTTCAGTATCAAGCAGCTTATGAAGCAAATGCAAAAGTTATATCAACTGTTGATGAAATGTTACAAACTTTATTAAATATGTAAAGGATAAAAAATGGCAGAAGGAATATTAGGACTAGGAAGTTCGGGAAGTGTCGATTTAAGTTCAGAATTAATAACAAAATTAAAAACAGCAGAAAGTACAAGTATCCTTGATCCTATAACAGCAAGTCAAGAAGAAACCCAAGCTGAATTAGATGCTTTATCAGAAATCCAAACTATGGTTTCTGAGCTTTTAGATTTAGTTGATGATTTTGATTTATTTACAAGTGGTACAAATATTTTTGATGAAATTACAGCTACAACAACAGGAAGTTCAGTTAGTTTTGATGCCGCAGATACATCTAAGTTAAATCCAGGAACGATAACTGTATCGGTTCAACAATTGGCTCAAAAAGATGTTTATCAATCAAATACTATATCTGATATTACTTCAACAATGAGTAGTGGAACTATGACTATTACAGTTGGAGGAACTGCTTATTCTTTTACAACTACAGGAAAATCTTATGAAGATCTCATTGAAGAGATCAGTTATAATTCTAAGTTGGATGTTAGTTTAGAAAAAGTTAATGATACAGAATATCGTATGATTGCTAAAAGTAAAGAAAGTGGTACAGCTAATGCAATAACAATTTCACAAAGTGGTGATGTTGATTTAGGTTTTGTAAATGTTTTAGCAGCTCAAAATATGAAAGCAACAATTGATGGTGTTAATTATGATGTTTCATCAAATAAGATTACAATGCAAAATGGTTTAATTATTAAAGCTGTTGCAGTAGATACTGATACATCAAATTCTTCAATCAGTATGGAAAGAGATACAAGTACTATTGTTACTAGAATTCAAGATATTGCATCTAAATACAATGATTTAGTAGATTTAATAGATTCATATACTTTAGGTGATGAGGATAATGCTGCAACTATTTCAGATTCAAGTACATTAAAAACAATGATGTCTACTATAAAAGAAATTTTATTTGATACCTATGGATTAAGTAATGAAGAAAATATGTTTAAATATGGGATTTCTTTTGATAGTGATGGATATATGAATGTAGATAGTACTACATTAACAAATGCGGTAACTAATAACTATGATGATATAAAAGAACTATTTACAGGATATGCTGAAAAAGAGGGAATAGGAACAAGATTAAAAACTTATCTGGATTCATTAGATTCTTCAGATGGTCTTTTAACAACATATGAAGATAAATTAAATACTTATTTAGATACATTAAGTGATGATTATGATACAGCATCAGAAAAATTAGATGAAAAATATACAGCTATGGCTACTCAATTTGCTGCCTATACAGTTTTGATTACACAAATGGAGAATGCTTTTGCATCTTTACAGCTATTAATTGATAGTAGTACTAGTGATTCTTAATATAAATTCTTTAATTTTTTAATTATACACAAGGTTATGCAAGTGTTATTTTTTAGACACTTGCTGCTATTTAATATTATTTATGTTAAAATAAATAAAATATAATTAAGGAGTATGTTATGAATACAAGTATTGTAGGAAGACACATAGATTTAACAGATGCTATTAAAGAGTATATTAATAGCTCAATAGAAGTATTTAAAAAATATAATTTAGATATTATTTCTGTAAATTCAATTATTTCTCAAGAAGAAAAACATGGTAAAAAAGCTTTCTCATTTGAATTCACTTTAAACATTGCACATTTAGATACTGTTGTTGTAAAACAAAAAGATAAAGATTTATATTCAGCTATTGATATAGCTGTTGATAGAGTATCTAAAGTACTAAGAAGACATCATGATAAAATTGCAGCTCATAAAGCTACAAAATTAACAGAAGTTGTTGCAAATGAAATTCAAGATGGTATAGCATTAGAATTAGAAAAATTTGAAGATGAAATTGCTCCTGTAAGATTAACATCTTATAAACCAATAGACATTGAAGAAGCATTAGAAGATTTAAAAGGATCTGATGCACAATTCAAAGTATTTATGGATAAAGATGATAATATGAGAGTTCTTTATAAAAGCTCAGTTCAAGGCAAATTTGGACTTTATTAAAAAAAGCTTTTGTTATGAAAAAGGTATTAGCAGAAAAGCTAATACCTTTTTTAGTTTATAATAAAAAATAGGATTAAAAAAATTTATGGATAAAACATTAAAAAAAATTGCATTAATTGGTCAGCCAAATGTAGGGAAATCTTCATTATTCAATCGAATTGCAAATAAAAGAATTGCTATTGTATCAGATTTAGCAGGTACAACTAGGGATATTAGAAAACATGAAATTGAAATATTAGATAGAAAAGCCTTAATGCTTGATACAGGTGGTATTGATGACACAAATGATGCTATATTTTCAAATGTAAAAAGAAAAGCTATTGAAACAGCAAAAGAGGCTGATATAATACTTTTTATGGTTGATGGTAAGAACATACCTGATGATAAGGATAAAGAATTATTTTATGAGCTTCAAAGATTAGGAAAAGAATTAGCGCTAATTGTAAATAAAATTGATAATGATAAGGAATTAGAAAGACTTTGGGAATTCTTTGAATTTGGAATAGGGGATGAAAATCTTTTTGGAATATCTGTTTCTCATAATAGAGGAACTAAAAATTTATTTGATTGGATTTATCAACATCTTCCTGTTAATCTTGAAACAGTAGCAAATGAAGAAGCAGAAGCTTTAAGAAAAGCTAGATTAGAAGATCCTGATTATGATGATGAAGATTATTCAAGTGAAGACAATGGAAACTTTGATTCAGAAGAAATTATAGAAGAAGAAAAAGTTGATGATAATAAAATAAGAGTTGCAATAATTGGAAAAGTAAATGTAGGAAAGTCTTCTATGTTAAATGCAATTTTAGGAGAAGAAAGATCTGTTGTTTCTCCAATTGCAGGAACTACAATCGATCCTGTTGATGAATCTTTTGAATACAAAGACAAAGAAATTACATTTGTAGATACAGCAGGATTAAGAAGAAGAGGAAGTATTGAAGGTATTGAAAAATATGCCTTAATGAGAACAAAAGAGATGTTAGAAAAAGCTAATATGGCTCTTGTTATCTTAGATGCTTCTGCTCCTCTTGCTGATTTAGATGAAAAAATTGCTGGATTAGTTGATGAATATGGATTAGGTACTATTATTGTTCTAAATAAATGGGACGAGAATATGGAAACTTTTGAAAAAATGCAAGAAGAAATTAGAAGAAGATTTAGATTTTTATCTTATGCTCCTATTATTGCTGTTTCTGCAAAAACAGGAAGAAGTATTGAAAGATTAAAAGAAAAAATTATTGAGATTCATAATAATTATACTCAAAGAATTCCAACTTCTCAACTTAATAAAGTTATTGAAGAAGCAGTAATTAGACACTCAATGCCAAGTCCAAATGGTGCGTATTTAAGAATTTATTATACAACTCAATTTAGTACAAGACCGCCTAAAATTGCTCTTGTAATGAATAAACCAAGCCTTTTACACTTCTCGTATAAAAGATATTTAATAAATTACTTAAGAGATAATTTTAATTTTGAAGGTACACCAATTCATGTAATAGCTCGTGGAAAAAATGATAAAATGGGTGATGAAGAATATTTAGAAAGAGACAATTAAAAACCTAAATTTAGGAGTTATCTTTGAACAAAGTAAAAAATGATATTTTTGCTGGTGTTACGGCAGCTGTTGTTGCACTTCCTTTAGCTTTAGCTTTTGGGGTTGCAAGTGGAGCTGGAGCAATAGCAGGTTTATATGGTGCAATAATTTTAGGTTTTTTTGCCGCTGCTTTTGGAGGTACTCCTACCCAAATTTCAGGTCCAACAGGACCAATGACTGTTGTAGTTGCAGCTACAATTGCTACTTTTCCTAATGATTTTCCAGCAGTTATGACAGTTGTTTTTTTGGCAGGTATTATGCAAATTTCCTTTGGAATTGTAGGTATTGGAAAATGGATAAAATATATTCCTTATCCTGTAATATCTGGTTTTATGTGTGGGATTGGTGTAATTATAATTATTTTACAAATAAACCCTTTTTTAGGTGTTGATGGATTTACATCTATCATTTATACCTTAACTCATTTGTTAGAAACTTTCCAAAAAGTGAATTATGAAGCTATAATAATATCATCTATTACGCTTGCTATTATGTTTTTAACTCCAAGTAAAATTTCAAAAATTATTCCACCTGCATTAATTGCATTAGTATTTGTTACATATTTTTCAATTTTAATGAACTTTGATATAAAGACTATTGGTGAAATTCCAATGGGTTTACCTGAATTTGTCTTACCTGTTTCTTTTGATGTATTAAAATTAAGTACCATTTTAACTTTAGCTATAACTTTATCACTTTTGGGCTCAATTGATTCATTATTGACTTCTATAGTTGCAGACTCTAAAACAAAAACAAAACATGACCCTAAAAAAGAGTTAATAGGGCAGGGCATAGGTAATATGGTGTGCTCTTTCTTTGGAGCAATTCCAGGAGCAGGTGCAACTATGAGAACAGTAATAAATATAAATAGTGGAGCAACAACTAGAATTTCAGGGATGGTTCATTCTATTACTTTATTATTAATTGTATTGTTTTTAGCCCCACTTGCTTCTAAAATTCCACTTGCTGTATTAGCAGGAATTTTAATAAAAGTTGGATTTGATATTTTGGATTATAAATTTTTAAAAATATTAAATAAAATATCAAGACAGAACTTGCTTATTATGATTACTGTATTTTTATTAACTATTTTTGTTGATTTAATAATGGCTGTTGGTGTTGGAATTACTATTTCTTCAATAATGGCTGTTTATCAAGTATCAAGAAATACTCAAATAAAAATAGCACGTTCAAAAGTTTCATTTGATATTGATATAGAAAATAATGATATTCAAATAATAAAAGTAAATGGATCTTTGTTTTTTGGAACAGCCTCTTTTTTAGAAGATAAATTGGAAAAACTAAAAAGTAGTAAAAAAATAATAATAGATTGTAAAAATGTATCTTTTTTTGATATTTCTGCTATTTTCACTCTAGAAGAAATTATTGAAAAATTTAGAAATAAAGATTTTGAAATTATTTTGGTTTTAAGATATAGACATAAGAAAAAAATATTATCAGTAGATTCAGGAAATGTATTTAAAAAAATAAAAATATATTCTAACTTAGATGATGCCATAAACTATACACAAAAATTTGAGTTAAAAAATAATGGCTAAAATATATCTTTTAAGTAATCAAATAAATTCTGAAGTTGTTAATTTAGAAGTTTTCAAAATAGAATATATAAAATCTAAAATTGATTTATTAAAATACGATGCATTAATTTTTACATCTAAGAATGCAGTTTATTCTTTAGATTCTTTTAATAAAGATTGGAAAAAAATTCCTTCTTTTGTAATTGCTCCTAAAACCGCTCAAATTATAGAAAAACTAGGTGGACAAATTGCATTTACAGGAATTACTTCACATGGGAATGAATTTGCCATTGAATTAATTGAGTTATTAAAAAATAAAAAAGTACTCTATATAAAAGCTTTTAAAACTGTTTCTAATTTAGTTGAAATATTAAAAAATAATAATATTTTATTGGATGAATTAATTGCTTATAAAACAACTTGTAAAAAATCAGATGTTATTTTAGAAGATAATTCCATTTTTATTTTCACTTCTCCTTCTAGTGTTGAGTGTTTTTTTAAGCAATATTCTTGGAATAATTCTTATAAAGCTATTGTAATAGGCAAAACAACTGCTCTTTATTTACCAAAAGGTATTGATTGTACTGTAAGTTCAGAGACATCAATAGATGAGTGCATAAATCTAGCAAAGCAATTTTTAATTTAAACTCAATTTTAAACATCTTTAGCTAAAATAAGATTATCTAAGTAGTTCGGGATTTCCATTGTTGTGGGTCCGATAATTTTGTATTGTACTTGATTGTAGATATATGGTGTGCAGCTTTTCATTACGTTTTAGCTCCTAAAATATACCTCTCTTGTGCGTTTATTGGCTTTTAGGGCCATTTAGATGGTTAGCGGCTACTTGGGTATTAAATTATTATTTAAGGAATTATCGTGAATATATTGATACTTGGTAATGGTGGTAGAGAGTACTCTATTGGATTAGCAATATTTAAAGAAAATGCTCATAATTTGTTTTTTATGCCAGGAAATGGTGCAACAGATAAATTAGGAACGAATATAAATATAAAAGATTATAAACAATTAGCTCTTTGGGCAAAAGATAATTCTATTGATTTGACTATTGTTGGACCTGAAGCTCCATTAGTAGATGGTGTTGTTGATATATTTAAAGAAAATGATTTGACTATTTTTGGACCAAGTGCCGCAGCAGCAGCTCTTGAAGGTTCAAAAGTTTATATGAAAAATATACTAAAAAAATATAACATACCAACAGCAGCGTTTATAGAGACTTCTAATGAAAAAGAAGCTCATGATTTTATTGATACTATGAATTTACCAATTGTTGTTAAAGCAGATGGTTTATGTGGTGGTAAGGGTGTAATTATTGCTCAGTCAAAGAAAGAAGCAAAAGAAGCAGCATCTGATATGCTTTCTGGTACTTCTTTTGGAGATGCTGGAACTTCTATTGTAGTTGAAGAATATTTAGATGGTTATGAATTATCAATTTTTGCTATTTGTGATGGTGAAAACTATAAGGTATTACCAGCTGCTCAAGATCATAAAAGAATAGGGGATGGAGATACTGGACCAAATACAGGTGGTATGGGTGCATATGCTCCAACCCCTTTAGTAAATGATGAAATTTATAAAAAAGTAGAGGAAAGAGTAATTATTCCAACACTTGCTGGTATGAAAGCAGAAGGTGCTCCTTTTGAGGGAGTTCTTTTTATTGGAGTAATGGTAGTAAAAGGTGAACCAATTATTTTAGAATATAATGTAAGATTTGGTGATCCAGAATGTGAAATATTAATGCCTTTATTAGAAACTCCTGTTTCCGAATTATTTTATAAAGGTGCTACAAAACAACTTGATAAACTAGATATTAAAATCAAAAATGAATTTAGTGTTGGCGTTGTAATGGCAAGTGGAAATTATCCATATGGTTCAAGTCCTGCAGCTGAAATAATTGTTGATAAAATCGTTGATGAAGATTTATTAAATAACTCTCATATTTCTTATGCAGGTGTTGAAAAAATTGATGAAAAATTAATGGCAACAGGTGGAAGAGTACTTGTTTGTGTGGGATTTGGTAAAAGTATTAAAGAAGCAAGAGATAGAGCTTATGCTTTATGTGGACAAGTTCATTTTGCTGGTAAAAAATGTAGATCTGATATTGCATATCAAGCTTTAAAGTAAATATTAATGCAAGAAAATAGTAGTAATAATCTACAATTAGCATCAATGAAGTCACGAGCATTGGCTTATGTTATTGATGATTTATTGATTACTGTAATTATTATGGTAATATTTTGGGATAGTATAGTTTCACGAAGTGATGATATGGATGCTATGATGTTTTTAATGAAAACAGATTTAGTTATGCCACTAATTGCACTAAAAGTTGCTTATCATACTTTTTTTATTTGGTATTTTGGCGCTACAATAGGTAAAATTGTGGCAAAAATAAGAGTTATAGATGTTGATTCATGGAATAAGATTTCATTATTCTCGTCATTTTTAAGATCTGTAGGGAGAATATTTTCTGAAATGTTTTTCTATGTTGGTTTTTTAATTGGTTTTTTTAATGAAGGTAGAAGAACATTTCATGATATAACAGGAAAAACGTTGGTAGTTAATGCATAAAAAAATTATAGCTTCATTAATAATTACATCTTCATTACTTTATTCCCAAGAAATAAAAAATGAAAAATTTCAGTTAATATCAAAAGATATAGATTCAAAGAATAATATTGTTATAGCAACAGGGAATGTTGTAGTTTTTTCTCCAACTTATTATTTAAGTGCTGATAAAATAATATATAACAAAGATAATGAAACTTTTGAATTATTCAATAATGTTTTAATTATAAAAGATAATAATATCCAAACACAAAGTGAATATGCTTTTGTTGACTTAAAAAAAGATTCTTTTAATCAAAATCCAATGTTTTTATACGAAAATAAAGACAAAATTTGGATGAATTCGAACCAATCTACAAAAGAAACGGAAATAATACAATTAGATAGTACTATTCTTTCATCATGTGATTGTTTAGACCCAGTATGGAGTATTAGAGCTTCTAGTGCTGATTATAATACTGAAGATAAATGGATTAATACATATAATCCAAGATTATACATAAAAAACGTACCAGTTTTTTATAGCCCTTATTTAGGTTTTTCAGCTGATAAAACTAGAAGAACAGGTTTACTAATACCAACTTTAGGTTATTCAAGTAGTGAAGGATTATATTATTCTCAACCTATGTTTTTTGCACCTGCTCAAAATTATGATTTTGAACTAGTACCACAAATTAGAACAAATAGAGGATATGGTTCATATTTATATTATAGATATGCTGATTCTCAAGATTCTATTTTAGAAATGAAAACAGGTATCTTTAAAGAACAAGATCAGTACGTGATAGATAATAGCTTAGATAGTGACTTACACTATGGGTTTGATTTAGACTATCAAAAAAGAAATCTTTTTACAAAAAGTAGTAAAGCTCAAGATGGTTTATATACTTCAATTAATTATTTAAATGATATTGAATATATAACTTTAGAAAATGATGATACAACTACTTCAAGTGATTCAGAAGTTGAATCAAAAATTAATTACTTTTACAATACTAATGATTATTATACAGGTGTATATGGAAGATATTATATAGACACTGATGCTGATTCAAATGCAGGAACTCTTCAAGAAGTGCCACAAGTACAATTTCACTCTTATAACAAAGAATCTTTTATTGATAATCTAGTATATTCATTAGATACAAAAGCAAGTAATTATACTAGAGATGAGGGAATAACAGCAAACGTTTATAAAATTAGTGCTCCTATTAGTTATAGTAAATATTTTTTCGATGACTTTATGTATCTTAATTTAGAAAATGAAATAGTTTTGATGAAATATGATTATGATAATTTTGGAAGTGATGATTATGAAGATGGTAATTTAATTCAAAATCGAGCTTCTGTTTCAGTAGGTAGTGATTTAATTAAACCATATGATAAATATTTACATACAATTAATTTAAATGCTAAATATTCTGTTCCTACAAATCTAAAAGAAGATGGCGATTTATATCAAATTACTACAGAAAGCGGTTCTGATAAAGAAACAGAACTAGAAGCATTTGATATTGTTGATGAAGAAAAAAATATTGAATTGTCAATAAATCAGTCAATATATGGGAAAAATAGTTTAAAACAACTTGTGAATCATAAAGTTTCACAGTCTATTTTATATGATGATCTTGATAATCCTAAACTGCAAGATTTTGAAAACTATGTAAAAATAAATCATGATTTTGGTAGTGTTTCTGGAAAAACAGTATATAATGTTCAAGATGAAAAATTTGTTGAAAATTCTGCAAGTAGTACATTCACATATAAAGATGCATCATTAACTTTGGGTTACTATCAATCAAAAGCAACTGATAATGATACAAACGATAGAGAAGATTTAGAATCTTATAGAGTTAGTACATCTTATCAATTATCAAAAGACTATAAAGTTTCTTACTATGAAAATTATAACTTACTTGATAATGAGTTAAGTAAACAAGGTGTTTCTTTAGGTATAGATGATGATTGTTGGAATTTAAATCTTAAATTCCAAAATGAAATTGTTTCTTCATCTTCTAGTACGTCAGATGGAACAGATCAAAAAGTATTTTTTGTTAGTTTATTGTTAAAACCATTAGGTGGAATAAATCAAAAATATGAAATAGAAGATGATAATTGATGAATTCAGATAATATATATTTTAAAAATAGAGAAGTAGCAGCCTATAGATTACTTGATGTTTTACCAATGGACAGCATGAAATTAGAAGATTGGACAGTAATTGCTAGTTCGTATGGTGGTTTTGAAATAGCCAAAATCATAGCTAATGCTTTAGATAGTAAATATGATATTATGTTTTCAGAAAAAATATTTGCACCAAATAATGAATTTTGTGAAATAGCAGTAGTTACAGAACATGAAGAAGTTCTAATTCATGAAGAGTTAGTTAAATCTTTTGATATAAGTTTAGATTATGTGTATGCAAAATCTAAACAAGTTTACGAGGAGTCTATTACTCAAAGAGTAAGTAGATTTAGGCATGGTGAGAAAATTGAGAAATTGGAAAATAAAAATGTTTTAATAGTTGATGAAGGTATTAATACAGGCTTAACAATGATGGCTTGTATAAAAACAGCTATCAATTTAAAAGCAAAATCTATTTCAGTAGCAACTCCAATTTTACCAACAGCTAGTATTCCTACAATTGAATCAATTGCAGATGATTTATTTTTTATAAAAAAATTAGATCATTTTGTTGCAATTAATTTTTATTATGATAGTTTGGATGATGTTAGCTTTGAAGATATAGAGAAAATAAATAAAGGATAAAAAATAATGTCAATAGTTTGTGAATTTGAATTAAGTGGAAAACAAGAGATTTTTGAGTTTAATAAAGTAGCTAAACAAGCAAATGGTTCAGTATTAGCGAAATTAGGAAATGCAGTTGTATTAGCAACGGTAGTTAGTGAATTTGATAATCCAGTAAGTGAAGATTTTACTCCATTAACAGTTCAATATATAGAAAAAACATATGCGGCAGCAAAATTACCGGGTGGTTTTATAAAAAGAGAAGGAAAACCAAGTGATTTTGAAACCTTAACATCAAGAGTAATTGATAGAAGTTTAAGACCTTTATTTCCAAAAGGTTATGTTTATCCAACAACAATTACAGTAATGGTTTTAAGTGCTGACAAAAATGTAGATTTACAAACTTTAGCTTTAAATGCTGCAAATGCTGCACTATATACTTCAAACTTACCAATTAAAAAATCTGTTTGTGGAGTAAGAGTTGCTAAAATTGAAAATGAATATGTTATTAATCCACTTCCATCTCAAATAGAAAATTCTGTTTTAGATTTATATGTTGCTGGATCTAAAGATGAATTATTAATGATTGAAATGAAAACTATTTCTTCTTCTGAATTAATAGAGGTTGATATTGAAGCATTTACAAAAGTTCATAATGCAAATGAGATGAATGAAGAAATGTTAGTTGAAGCAATTGGTTTTGCTCAAAATGCACTTAAAGAAGCTAACTTAACATATGAAAAAGGTTTTGAAGCTGTTTGTAAAGAAAAAGTTGATGTTGAATTAATTCAATTTACAATTGAAGAATCTGTAATTAATTATGTAAGAGATAATTTTTCATCTGAAATTAAAGAAGCTATCAAGAAATTAGCAAAAAGTGAAAGAGCAACACAATTAAAAGATGTTGCAAGAGTTATTTCTAAAAATGAGTATTGTACAAATAATGAACTAGAGTACGCAACTATCTATGAAGCTGTATCAATTGTAAAAAGAGAAATAGTAAGAAATATGATAGTAAGTGATAAGGTAAGAGCAGATGGAAGAGGACTTAAAGATGTAAGACCAATTTCTATTGAAACAAATATCTTACCTTCTACTCATTCTTCTTGTTTATTTACAAGAGGTGAAACACAAGCTTTAGTTATTGGAACAATTGCAGGTGCTAAAGATGGTCAAATGTATGAAGTATTAACTGAAAAATCAACTTCAGTGGATAGATTTATGGTACATTATAACTTTCCAGGTTTCTCAGTTGGTGAAGCTAAACCTATGTTTGGAGTAGGAAGACGTGAGTTAGGACATGGAAATTTAGCTAAAAAAGCACTTGAAGCTACAATCGATGATGATTATAATGAAACAGTAAGACTAGTTTCTGAAATTTTAGAATCTAATGGTTCTTCTTCAATGGCAACTGTTTGTGGAGGTTCATTAGCTCTAAAAGCAGCAGGTGTGCCAATTTCTGATTTAGTAGCAGGTGTTGCTATGGGAATGGTAGTTGAAGGTGATAATTATTCAGTTCTTACAGATATTATGGGATTAGAAGACCATGATGGAGATATGGATTTTAAAGTTGCTGGAACATCAAAAGGAATTACAGCTTTACAAATGGATATAAAACTAGGTGGTATTGAATTATCAGTTTTAAAAGAAGCATTATTACAAGCAAAAGAGGGAAGAGACCATATATTAGTTTTAATGGAAGAAGCTGTTAATGAAATTATCCCAAGTGAAGCTTTACCTTTAGTTGAACAATTTGCAATTGATCCAAGTAAAATAATGGTTATTATTGGAAAAGCAGGAGCAACTATAAAAGAAATAATTGAGAAATTTACAGTATCAATTGATTTAGATAGAGATAATGGAACAGTAAAAGTAAGTGGAGAAAATAAACAAAATGTTTTAGATGCTTGTGAACATATAAAAACCATTTCAAATAATGCCCCTTCAAGAAAAGACTCCCCTAAAAATATTGATTTTGAAAAACTATATGCAATAGATGAAGTTGTTACGGGGAAAGTTGAAAGAGTAGTAGATTTTGGTGCATTTGTACTTCTTTCAAAAGGAGGAGAAGGTCTTTTACATATTTCAAAGATTTCAAAAGAAAGAGTAAATAATGTATCAGATATCTTATCTGTTGGTCAAGAAATTGAAGTAAAAGTTTTAAAAGTTAAAAAAGATAGAATTGAATTATCAATGAATTAAATAATAAATTAAGAATGAGGATTATAAAATTCTTATTCTTGTTTAAACCTCCCAAAACACTTCAAATAACTTTTTAAAGCACCATCTTATCAATATTTAACCAAATTAATTATCAAAATACAAGAAATAATCTTTATTCTAACCCTAAATTAATATTTCTTACGTTAGTATAATATAAATAAATTTTTAACAAAACTTAAGGGGTTTTAATATGGCTAAGCTTTTAATCGTAGATGATTCTACAATGCTAAGAGATATGCTTAACTATGCATTAAATGAGGGTGGTTACACAGATGTAACAGAAGCCGTTGATGGTGTTGATGGTTTAGCAAAAGCTAAGGCTGCTAATTTTGATTTAATAATCACAGACGTTAATATGCCTAATATGGATGGATTAACACTTATTAGTGAATTAAGGAAAGTACCATTATATTCAAAAAAACCAATTTTAGTACTTACTACTGAAAGAAGTGATGAAATGAAAGCAAAAGGCAAAGCTGCAGGAGCAACTGGTTGGATAGTAAAACCATTTGTACCGGATCAACTTTTAAAAGCAGTAAATATAGTTTTAAGTAGATAAATAAAGGAGCTCTTATGTCGTTTGATATTTCTAAATATAGAGAAATGTTTCTTGAAGAAGCTGAAGAGTTATTTGAATCAGCAGACAATGTGCTTTTAGAAGCTGAGAATAATGGTTCTTTAACAGATGAGGAAATGGGACAGCTTTTTAGAGATGTTCATACTTTAAAAGGAAGTGGGGCTTCTGTTGAACTAGCTTTATTTGCTGAATTTACTCATGATGTTGAAAACTTAATGGATAAATTAAGAAATCATAAAATTGAATTTATTCCTGAAATGGCTGAAACATTAATTGATGGTCTTGATGTTATGAAAGAATTATTAAATTTAGAAGTTTCAAATACATTAACTAGAGAAATATTTACCGAAATGACATCTGGATTATTGCATGATCTTAGAGCTTATTCAAATGGTACGGTTGTAAAAAAAGAAGAAGCTATTGTTAAAAAAGAAGAAGTAAAAAAAGTTATTGAAGTAACAAAAAAAGAAGAAATCGAATTATTAGATAGTGATAATTTTGGTTTCTTTGATGATGATTTAAATGAGCAACGAGATAATCAAATAAAAGCTTATGGAATTTTTGCTGATGATGATTTAGATGAAGAGCAAAAAAATTATGGTTTTTTTGATGATGACTTGGAAGAAATATCAAGAAATGCTATAGATAGTGATTTTAAGCTAACTAGTAATGATAAAGAACATTTCGGTTTCTTTGATGATGTCCCTGAAATCACTCCTAATTCAGAGATGAAAACTAACGATATAAAAAATTCTAGCCTAGAAAAAGATAAAAACTTTTCTGCTCCAATACAAAATACTGAAATAAGAAAACAAAAAGTTGTTTCAAATGATGAAAACGAAGAACAAGTTAATTCGAAAAAAACAACTTCAAATAATAATAATAGTATTAGAGTAAACTTAGATAAAATAGATTTACTTATGAATAATGTTGGTGATTTAGTTATTACAAATGCAATGTTAACTCAATTTTCCTCTACAATTGAGGAGTCTAAAACTAGAAATTCTGTATTAGAAAGACTTGAATTACTTGAAAGACATATTAGAGATATGCAGGATTCTATTATGAGTATTAGAATGGTTCCTATGGATTCAATTTACTCTAAGTTTCCAAAAGTTGTTAGAGATATTTCTAAAAAACTTGGTAAAAAAGTTGAATTTAAACATTATGGAGATAATGTTGAAATCGATAAAGCAATGATCGAAGGTTTAACTGATCCATTAATGCATATTATTAGAAATTCTCTTGATCATGGAATAGAGACTCCAGCAGAGAGAGAATTAACAGGAAAACCTGATATTGGTTCTATTAGTATTTCAGCTGAACAAGCAAATGGTCAAATGATAATAACAATTCAAGATGATGGAAAAGGTATTAATTCTGATAAAGTTGCATTAAAAGCATTAGAACAAGGTCAAATTGATGATAATCAATATAATACCATGACTGATAATGAAAAGGCAATGTTAATATTTGGAGCAGGTGTTTCAACAGCAGATGAAATTACAGATATTTCAGGACGTGGTGTAGGAATGGATGTTGTAAAAACAAATATTCATAAACTAGGTGGAGCAATTAAACTTGATACTCATATTGGAATAGGTACAACTATTACAATTATGTTGCCTTTAACCTTAGCTATTTTAGATGGATTAGACATAAAAGTAGGAAGTCAAAAATATATTTTACCATTAAGTTCAATTGTTGAATCTTTACAACCAAGCTCTGATATGATTAAAAAAATTGGTGATGGAACTCAAGATTTATTAATGTTAAGAGAAGAATTTATACCGGTTGTTAAATTACATCAACTATTTGGTCTTGAGAGAAGCTTTAACAAACTAGAAGAGGGAATGTTAATAGTCGTTAAATCAGGAAATACAAAAGTAGCATTATCAATTGATGAATTTTTAAATCAACATCAAGTTGTTGTAAAACCTTTAGATAAAAATTTTAGAAGTGTACAAGGAATTGGAGCAGCAACAGTAAGAGGAGATGGAAGTATAGGATTAATTTTAGATGTTATTGGTATTATTAATGCTCAAATTAAAATTGAAAAAGATATGAATTCTGCAAAAAGGGCTTCATAATACCAATGAGTAATTCAACCCAAGATATTCATGAAAAAGTAAAAAAACTTCTTTATTCTTTGACTGGTATTACTCTAGCTGATAATAAGGATATTATGATTTCAAATAGAATTGATAAATTAAAAAGAAATTGTAATTTTAGTGGTGATATTGTAGATCTGCTAAAATCTATTGAACAAGGTAATCATTTAACAGAATTTATAAATTCTTTTACTACAAATAAAACACATTTTTTTAGAGAAGACTTCCATTTTTTAGATTTAAAAGATAGAGTTCTTCCTATGTTTGCTAATAGTGGTAATAAAATACAAATGTATTGTTCGGCTTCATCTACAGGAGAAGAACCTTACTCTATGGCGATAAGTGTTTTTGAAGCAAAAGAAGAATTAAATAAAAATATCTCTGCTTCAATAATTGCAACAGACATTGATACAAATGTTCTAGAGTATGCAGCAAATGGAATTTATAGATACTCTAAATCATCAAAAGAATTTCCATCTTGGATAAAACCTCAAAAATACTTTAAAAGAAGAGTTCAAAAAAATCTTGCAGGTGAAGAAGTTTTAATCAAAGCAAATGATGAGTTAAAAAGAATGATTACTTTTCAAGTTATGAATTTAAATGATAATGTATATCCTTTTTCTAATAATCAATTTGATGTTATTTTTTGTAGAAATGTATTAATATATTTTTCCTTAGAAGATCAAAATAAGATTTTAAAAAAACTATTTAAACACCTTAAAGTTGGAGGTACTTTGTACTTAGGACACTCTGAAAATCCCCAAGATTTAGTTAATTATGTTAAAAGAGTAGGGCAAAATATTTTTGTGAAAGAAAAGGATATCATATGATTGTAATTGGTCATAAAGATGGAAGTATTGAAAAAGCCTCAGCTGTTAGATTTACTCAAAAAACAAAAGGTTATTTAACTCATACAATAATTGGTGGTGAATTTGCAGTTGGAAATGATATTGAACAAATTGCATTTAAAACTTTATTAGGTTCTTGTGTTGCAATTATGTTCTATGATAAAGTAACAAAAATAAAAGGAATGAATCACTTTTTACTACCAAAAACAAGTAATACAAATGATGATATGAAATATGGCCTTTATTCTGTAGAAGCAATGTTAAATGAAATGTATAAATTAGGCTGTAAGAAAACAAATATGGTTGCAAAAATTTCAGGTGGAGCTGATATTATGCAAATAAATTTATCAGCTCAATCTATTGGCTTTAGAAATGTTGAATTTGCAAAAGACTTCTGTAAATCAGAAGGATTTAAACTTTTAAGTGAACATACTCGTGGTGAGCATGGTAGATTAATTCTTTTAGCAAATGATTTTGATACATTTATCAAAGTTACTCAAAAATCAGAAACAGATAGTAAGATTTTCTCTGAAGAAAAATCATTACAACAAGAAATTACAAAAGCACCAGTACTTAAAGAGTATGTTGGTGGAGTTGATTTATTTGGTCTTGATACAAAAGAGGCTGAACCTCAAATGGAAATAGAACTTTTTTAATAAAATTTAGAGAGAAGTTGGTAAATATTAATGTACACAGTTTTAGTTATTGATGATTCAGCTTCTATGAGAAGAATTATTAAAGATATGATTAATTCTATTGATGAATTTGAAGTTATTTGTGTAGCAACAGATGCCTTTGATGCAAGAGAGAAAATCAAAGAATATGAACCAGATTTAGTTACAATTGATATAAATATGCCAAAAATGGATGGTGTTGTTTTTTTAAGAAATTTAATGAGACTTCACCCCATGCCTGCTGTTATTATTTCAGGGGAAAGTGTTCGTGGAAATGACATTTTTGATGATGGTGCAGTTGGATTTATTCCTAAGCCTGACCATGGTGAATCAATGCAATCTTTTCAAAACAGGCTTAAAGAAACACTTTTAAATCTAACATTTTTATTAAAAAGATATACTTTAAAAAAACCACAAGCCTCTAAAAAACATGTGTTAAATAATCAAAATATTGAATATAAAATACATCCGGATGAAGTAATTCCTTCAAAACCTGCATCTTTACCGGGAATAAAACTTATTGCAATTGGTTCTTCGACAGGAGGGGTAGAATCTTTACTTAGAGTTTTCAAAAAACTGCCTTCTGATTTACCTCCAATTTTAATTACACAGCATATTCCCTATGGATTTTCTAATTCTTTTGCACATAGATTAAATGATTACTCAGAAGTTATTGTTTGTGAAGCAAAAGATGGAATGAAACTAGAAAGAGGGCATGGATATTTAGCTCCTGGAAATATGCACTTAACTATTGAAAAAGTTGGAAATGAATATAGAACAAAATTATTAGATACAAAAAAAGTAAGCCAACATAAACCAAGTGTTGATGTACTATTTAGATCAGTAAATAATAATGTAGGTTCAGCAGCAATGGCCATAATGATGACTGGGATGGGTGATGATGGAACAATTGCAATGAAAGAGTTATACGATAATGGCGCTTATACTGTTGCACAAAATGAAGAAAGTTGTGTTGTATTTGGAATGCCTATGAAAGCTATTCAAGCTGGAGCGGTAAAAGATATAATTCATTTAGACAAAATAGCTGATTATATTATAGATTTTGCGAAAGGAAAGAGAAAATAGAGCTACTTTCTTTTATATGGGAATTAGTTTGAAAATTATAGTTTTCAATACTAATTAATTATATTTATGCTAGAATCACTTTTAACATAAATAATTTACTATATCAACAAATGGACGTATAGATGAGATATGACTTAGATTTCACAAATAGTTTTGATAAAACTCTTTTATTTTGGATTGAAAGATTTATAAGAAACAAATTAACAACCTTATCAAATAGACAAGTAAGTGACAAAGATAAATTAGCTTTTATAATTCAGTCATTAGTTAAAGGTACAAAAAACATAGATGAACTAGCTATTATCGTAAAAGATGCTAGAAATATAGGTTTAAGTGGAATAAATACATACTTTAACCCTCTTTTAAAGCTATACAATTTCATAGCTAATCTAGGACTTGCTTCAATGAAAGAGATTGATGAAGAATTATTAAGTGATTTTTTAGCATCACAAACTAGTTCATTATCAGATGCATCAAAAAAGAATCATAGAATTGCCCTACTTGCCTTGTTTTCATATATAGATAAACAAAATCAAAATGAAGATGGTAGTTCATATTTATACAAAATAGAGTTAAAAAACTGGGGAGGATTAAGTGGAAAAAGTGGTACTAAACTACCCTCTTATATGAATAAAAGTGAAATTGATAGATTTTTAACTGCAATTGATAATTTTGAATTTAGTGAAAATATAGCTTATAGAAATAGACTTATTCTAAAAATTATCATTTATACAGGGATTAGGGTTAGTGAAATTCTAAATTTAAAACTAAAAGATATGTTTAAAGAAGATGATGTTTATGTTTTGCAAATAAAAGGAAAAGGAAATAAACCTAGAATTGTAATGATTAAATCTTCTATAATTGAAAATGAATTAAAAAATTGGTTAGATTTAAGAGTTTGTAACAGCGATTTATTAGTTTGTAATCAAAAAGGAAATAGATTAACACAAGCATATGTTAGTAGAATCGTTGAAAATATACTGATAAGTGCAGGAATTAGAAAAGAAAAAAATGGAGCTCATATGTTAAGACATAGTTTTGCAACCCTACTTTATGCTAAACATCATGATTTAATATTAGTTCAAGAAGCTTTAGGACATGCAGATATTAATACTTCAAGAATTTATACACACTTTGATAAAGAAAGATTAAAAGCAACAATTGATTTGATGAGTTGACATTTATCAAATACTAAAATATAATTAAATCACTAGAATAAAAAATAAAAAAAGGAAGACAAAATGGAAGCTTTAATTGTAGTTGCTCACGGAAGTAAAGTAGAAAGTTCTAATAATGAAATTAAAAAAATTGTTGATAATATAAAAGAAAATTTAAAAGATGAACAATTAAGTGTTTTCTATGCATTTCTAGAATTAACAGAACCATCAATATTTGTCTCTTTAAATAAAGCCATTACACATGGATGTAAAGTTATAAAAATCTTTCCTTATTTCTTAGCCGCAGGAAAACACGTAAAAGAAGATATCCCAGCTGAAATAAAAAAATTTAAAAAAAGATATCCTGAAATAGAATTTACATTATTACCACATATTGGTGAATGTAAAGGTATTGAAAATTTAATATTATCTAATATTTAATTTTTTATAAATATATTATATTACCAAAGAGCCTGAGTAAAATCATCACTACTTGTAGAAATTAATTCTAAATAGATATTTTTACTATAATCTATGTATAAGTTATAATCCCCTATTGAGATTGATTCTTCTACATCTCTTTTATTAAAATATAGTTCATCAGTACTATCACAAAAGCTTGATAAATAGTACTCTACAAGGGAAGGAGCCATATTATCAATAGCTCTTTCTAACAAATCAAAATCTTGAACTCCAAATATATTATACAAGGAGTCCTTATTTACTAAAGTAATCATTACTTAGCTTTTTTAGTGATTAAATCCATTTAACAATGATGCCATTCTATTTAAATCAATTTTATTGCTATTACTTACATCTTCATCTTCTTTTTTTAATACATTTTGAGGAGCAACAGGTGTTGAAGAACTTGAATTATTTAAAGGAGTACTTTCTAAAACAAGAATATCATCTTTTTTATCTTCACTCTTTTCTTTTTCAGAAGAAGTTGATGTAGAGTTATTTGATGAGTTATTATTATCAGAACTTTTTCTATTTAATATACTTTCAATTTTACCTAACATAGAACTAATGTTTGATCTATCTTCTTGTGTATGATTTTTAAATTCATCAACATTTTTCTCTAAATCTTCTTTAGCACCTTCTAATTCTAATACTTCATCTTCTAATTCATTAATTCTAAGTTTTAAATTACTATTATCTTCTTGAAGCTCTTCGTATGCTTTAATTAAAGTACTTAAGGCGTTATTTAACTTCGTAATTGTCTCTGCATTTGTCATGATTATCAAATCCTTGTTGGTATTGTTATTATTATCGTATTATTGCAAAATTTAGCTAATAATTCCATCAATTTTTAATAAAGAATCAACACTTGGTTCTCTTTGCGCAAAATTGAAAAATAATTTGTCCATATCATAAGAACCTCCTTGGCTTAAAATAGTATCTCTATATTTTATTCCTAGTTCTTTATTAAAGATATTTCCTGAATCAATAAACATATAAAATGCATCGGCACTTAGTACTTCAGCCCATTTATATGAGTAATATCCAGCTGCATATCCACCTGAAAAAATATGAGAAAATCCATTTTGAAATTTATTATATGAAGGTGGAATCATAGCTGCAAACTCTTTTCTAATTCCATCAAGTAAATTTTGTATTTCATCTTCTGTTTTGTATAGCTTTTGATATAGTTTAAAGTCAAACAATGCAAATTCTACTTGTCTTACAGTAAATAGTGAAGATTGGAAATTTTTTGCCTTTATAATCTTTTCTATTGCTTCATCATCAAGAACTTCTCCTGTTTTGTAATGCTTCGCAAATAATTTTAAAACATCTTTGTCGTAAGAGAAATATTCTAAAAATTGTGATGGAAACTCAACTGTATCCCATGCAACTCCTGAAATTCCACTTACAAATGGTTCTTCAACTTTACTTAATAAATGATGTAATGCATGTCCCATTTCATGAAATAGTGTAACAACATCAGAATGTCTTAATAATGAAGCTGTATCTTTTGTAGATTGAGGGAAATTACCTACTATATATGCAGTTGGAAGTTTAATCTTACCATCTGAAGTTTTATAGTAAGAATGCCAATTATTCATCCAAGCACCACCTCTTTTATCTTTTCGGGCTTCCAAGTCAATATAAATTCTAGCTATTGTCTTATCATTTTCACTTAAATCATAAACTTTAACTTTTTCATCCCAAGCAGGTACATCAACTTTGGTAAATTTGATATTAAACATTTGATGTAAGAAATCAAAGAATCCATTTAAAACTGATTGTTGTTCAAAATAAGGTCTATAATATTCCTCATCTAAATCATATTGAGCTTTTTTTAATTTTTCAGAATAATATGACATATCACTTGATCTAAAATCATTTATTCCATCTTTTATTGCTAATTCTTTAATCTCTTTTAATTCTTCTTTTGCTCTAACTTTTGCTTTTTCTCCTAATTCTTCTAAGAAAGTTATAACATCTTCTTCTTTTGAAGCCATTTTAGTAGCAAGTGAGTATTGTGCATATGATTCAAAACCTAGTATTTTTGCTTTTTCATTTTTTAAAGCTAAAAGCTCTTCAATAATTTTCCCATTTTGTGGGGCTCTTGTACAATATCCTTTATAAAGTTCTTCTCTTTTTTCTCTTGACGTTCCATAAGTGATATATGCAGAATAAGAAGGAGCTTGAAGTGTAAATTTATATTTTGTAATTCCATCTTCTTCAAACTTTGCTAATTCTAAATCAGAAGCTGGAATTTCTTTTACATCTTCAAAGTCATCAATAATCATTTCAAATTCATTTGTTGCATTTAAAAGATTTAATGAAAATTTATGTGATAGTTCACTAAGTCTTAAACTTATTTCTTCTAATCTTTTCTTTTTATTATTATCTAAATGACAACCCGATAATTTAAAGTCTCTAATTTCATTTTCTAATACTTTATTTTGTATATCATTTAAACTACTTTTTTCATTAGACTGTATATTCTTTAAAGCTATATAAATATTTTCATTTTGAGAAATATCAGTATCGTACTTTGATACAACTGGCATGCATTCTTCATATACTTTTGTCGTTATTTCTGAGTTTTTTACAGAGTCAATATGAAATATTGGAGTTAAAAATTCACTAGTTCTCTCCCCTATTTCTTGAAATGGTAAAACAAAATTTTTATAAGTTTTATTTTCTATCTCTAATAATTTGCTAATTTCTTTTCTATTTTCATTTAATAAATTCTCAACTAATTCTTTTGAGTTTTCAAAATTTTCTAAATTAAATTCCTTAAACATTTTTGTTCCTTTTTTTATTTTTTAAATTTTAGAGTGAAGCCTCTATCAAACTTTTCATAATCTTTGTAAAAGCTATATGATTCAATATTAAACTCTTTAAAATAGTTTTCTAAAGGTGCTTTTTGATCAAAACCCATTTCACAAAGTAGATATGATATTTTTTTTATACTTGTTTGTTTTACAATATCTTTTAAAAGTTCATCTCCTATATCTCCACCAAATAAAGCATTTGAAGGTTCATATTTTACATTTGTTGGAAGTTTATAGTCATTTGCAATATATGGAGGATTTGATATGGTCATAAAAATATCATTTTCACTTACATTTTCATATAAATTACTTAATCTAAACTCTATTTTATTTTCAACGCCATGTTTTATAGCATTTTGTTTTGCTAACTCTAAAGCTTTATCGTTAATATCAACTGCAATGATTTTTATATTTTCAATTAACATTGCAAGCATCACAGATATTATTCCACTACCTGTTCCTATTTCTAAAACTTTTATAGTTTCTTTTTTATCTTTTAGTATTTCAAGGGCATTTTCAACTAAGATTTCAGTTTCAGGTCTTGGTATTAAAACACCTGATTTTACTATAAACATTTCTCCATAAAATGAAGCCTTATTTATAATGTATTCTATTGGATAATTAGTAGCTCTTTTTTTAACTAATACTTCAAGTTCTTTTTCTTTTGTAAACTCTTCCTTATAGTTTAAATGAAGCCATATTGTATTTTTCTCCAAAAGGTGTAGCATTAATATTTCAACCTCTTTTGCTGGAATATGAGTTACTAGTTTTAGTTCATTTGTATATTTTCTTATTGTGTCTTTTATTGTCATTATTTTATTTACCTTTTGAAAGTGATGATTATATTATAAAGTTTATTAAGATGATTAATCTAAAATATATAGTGCAATTTCATCTGATAATAGGAAATTTTTATTAAATATTTTTTCATTTTCTATATAAAGCTTATTATTCTCCACTAAATCATCGACTTTTTTCTTTTCTTTTTCATCAAAAAGCGATATTTCAACACCGTTTAAAGACCTAAATCCAAGTAGTATTTTTTCTGTTTTAATATCATCTAAACTTATATCTTCTCTCTCATTTATCAAAGGATTGTTTATATATTCTTCAATACCTTTTGAAGGATAATATCTTTGATTTTTTACATATCCAACAGCACCAGCTCCAACGCCTAAATACTCTTTATGTTGCCAATATCCATAATTGTGTTTTGATTCAGATTCCTTATTTTTTGCAAAATTTGAAATCTCATACTGATGAAAACCTTTGTTATTTATATAGTTAAATATTTCATATGATAACTCTTCATCATCAATTTTTACGCTAGATCTATCAAAGAATTTTGTACCTTCTTCTATAGTTAACGAGTAAGCACTTAAATGTGTAATTGGAAGAGAAAAAGCCATATCAAAATCTTTTTTCATACTTTCCAATGTGTCATTTTGTACACCATATATAATATCACAGTTAATCCCTTTAAATCCTATCTTATGAGCATTTTGTATAGCATTTATAGCACTCTTACTACTATGTGCTCGACCTAGGAATTTAAGCTTTGTTGTATCAAAACTTTGTACGCCAAAACTTACACGATTAACACCTAATTTATTCATACTTTCAAGCCATTCAAATGAGGCTGAATTTGGATTTGCTTCTGTTGTTATTTCAGCAGATTCTTCTAAATACGGTTTTATTATTTTAAATATTTCCTCGTACTCAAAAGCCTTGATAGTTGAAGGAGTTCCTCCACCTATGAAAACAGTTTCTATTTTTTTATTATCTTTAATAATATAATTTTCTATGTCATTTTTTAATTGTATTTTTAATGCATTCATATATTCATGTTTTAAATGAAATCTATCTGTATATGAATTAAATGCGCAGTAAAAACATTTACTGTCACAAAAGGGAATATGTATATATAAAAGCAATTTTTAATCCTAGTTTTTGTAAAATATCTGGCTAATTATAAGGGAAAATATATTTATGACTGATAAAACTAAAATAACAATTAATAATGAGAAGAAAAAATTTAGACCTAATGTAGCCGCAATTGTGTTATCAGCAAAATATCCTCATACATGCGAAATATTTATCGCTTCAAGAACAGATGTAGAAAATGCTTGGCAATTTCCACAAGGTGGTATTGATGAGGGAGAATCTTCAAAAGAAGCACTTTTTAGAGAACTTGAAGAAGAGATTGGAACAAAGGAAATTGAAATCATAGCAGAATATCCAACATGGGTTTCATATGAATTTCCTCCTGCCATTGCTAAAAGGATGTATCCTTACGATGGACAAAGACAAAAATATTATTTGGTTAAGTTAAAAAAAGGCGCTAAAATAAATATTAATACAGAAATTCCTGAATTTAGCGAATATAAATTTGTGCCTACTAAAAATATTTATGATTATATAACTTTCTTCAAAAGAACTGTTTATAAACAAGTTTTACAGCATTTTAAAAGTGAAGGTTATATTTAAAAAGGATAAAAAATTAGATGTTAAAAGTACTTAAGTTTGGTGGAACAAGTGTTGGAACACTTGATAGAATTCAGAATGTTGCAAATATCATTAAAAAAATAAAAGACGAAGGTCATGATGTAATTGCTGTTGTTTCTGCGATGAGTGGTGAAACTAATAAGTTGATTGAATATGCTGAATATTATTCAAAGACTCCTAAATTAGATGAAATTGATATGCTTTTAAGCTCAGGTGAAAGAGTTACCTCTGCACTTTTATCAATTGCATTAAATGAAATGGGTTTAAAAGCCATGTCAATGAGTGGTAGACAAGCAGGAATCTTAACAGATAATGCTCATACAAAAGCTAGAATTGAGTCAATTGATACTCGTGAGATGAAAAATGCAATTAGTGATGGAAATATCATTATAGTCGCTGGTTTCCAAGGTGTAGCTATGGATACTTTAAGGGTTTCAACCCTTGGTCGTGGAGGTAGTGATTTAACAGCTGTGGCAATTGCAGGGGCTATTGAAGCTGATGTTTGTGAAATATATACAGATGTTGATGGTATTTACACAACAGATCCTAGAATTGAGCCAAAAGCTAAGAAATTAGAAAAAATTTCTTATGATGAAATGTTAGAATTAGCATCATTAGGTGCAAAAGTATTACAAAATAGATCAGTAGAAATGGCGAAAAAATTAAATGTAAATTTAGTATCAAGAAGCAGCTTTACGCCAGAAGTTGAAGGTACGTTAATAACAAAGGAAGAAAATATCATGGAAAAACCAATTGTAAGTGGAATCGCATTAGATAAAAATCAAGTAAGAGTTGGAATGTATGGAGTTACTGATAAACCAGGTATTGCAGCAGCTATTTTTACTTCACTTGCAGATGAAAACATAAATGTTGATATGATAGTTCAAACAGTTGGAGTTGATGGTAAAACTGATTTAGATTTTACAATTCCAACAACTGACTTATTAATTTGTAAAAATGTAATGGAAAAATTTAAAAAAGATACTGAAAATATTGATTATAATGAAGCTATTTGTAAAGTATCAATTGTAGGTGTTGGTATGAAATCTCATACAGGTGTTGCTTCAAAAGCATTTACAGCAATGGCAAACGAAAATATCAATATTAGAATAATTTCAACAAGTGAAATTAAAATTTCTATGATTATTGATTTAAAATATGCAGAACTTGCTGTTAGATCACTTCATGATGCTTACGATTTGGATAAATAATAGTGCAAGAATTTTTAAATTGGACAGTTGATACAATCAGGGAAGATAGACTTATATCTCCTTGGTTGGAAGAAAAAAAATATGAATGGACGCCATTAGTATCTAAAAACATCTATAATTTATTAGAAAGAGGTTTTTCTATAATTGTAGTTACAGATAAAGAAAGAGAATGGTTTTTAGAGTATATTTTAGGGAATATCAATTCAACAAAATTAAATAGACCATTTTTACCATTTTATGATTTTAAATCTTTTTATAGATATATGGACACCGTTAAATCAGATGAAGATATTGCTTATATAAAAGATATGCTAAGTATTTCATTTCCAAATGGATACTGTTTTTGGTACATAGGTAGAAGCCAAGATGTAAGAGCTATTATTCCAAAAGTTTTAAAACACTCTTTTTTATGGTTATTTGATGAAGAGAAACAAGATGCTTTTAATTTAAAATCGAATGATGAAGCTTTAGATATGAAACTTTTGCAAATGTTTAGATTGTATAATAAATCAGTAAGTGCTTCTTTATTTGCTGAAATAAATGTGGAAAACTAATTTGATAAATTTTATTGATCACTCTTGTATTTTAATTGTAAATGATATCGAATTAACTTTAAATGAATTAATTCCAAAATATCCTTTACATTCAACAAGAATTATAAAAAATGAAGAAAAAGATGAGTTTCAAATTACACAAGCTACTCTTGCTATAAAAGAAGCATATATAGCTTCAAATGAAATAAAATATATATTTTTATGTGGTGCTACTTTTAGAAAAGAGGCTCAAAACTCTTTATTAAAAGTTTTAGAAGAACCTCCTAGAAATGTAGTATTTATAATAATTACAAACTCTAAGACATCAATGTTACCAACAATTTATTCAAGAATACCATATAAATATCTAAAAAAATCACTGCTAAAGAATGAGTCGTTATTAAATATAAATAAATTAGACTTAAAAGATATTTATAATTTTTTAAAAGAGAATCAAAAAATTTCTAAAAATGAAGCAAAAGAAATTGTTGAGTCAATTTTGCTAAAAGTAAATAATCAAAAAATTAAATTGACTCACAAAGAATTAGATTTCTTTTCAAAATCTATAAAGCTATTAGAATTAAATTCTCGACCAATAAATGTATTAACTACCCTACTTTTGTTTCTTGCTAATCAAAAAAATAAACACTAAAGAGGTTTTATATGCAAAATCATAAAACAAAAATCATGGGTGTTTTAAATGCAAATGAAGATTCTTTTTTTAAAAATAGTAGATTTGATAACTCAAAAGCCTCTTTTTTAATTGAAAAAATGATTGAAGATGGTGCTAATATTATAGATATTGGTGCAGTTTCTAGTAAACCAGGAAGTATAGCTGTTGATGAAGATATTGAACTTTTACGAATAAAAGATATTGTTAATATAATTTATCAAAATAAATACTATGAAAAAGTCGATTTTTCAATAGATTCTTATACTCCAAAAGTAATAGACTATGTTTTAAATAAAGGATTTAAAATAATAAATGATATTACAGGTTTACAAAATGATGAAGTTTGTAAAATAGCGGCTTCTTATAATGTAAAAGTTGTAATAATGCATATGCAAAATAATCCTGCTAATATGCAAGATAATCCAATTTATAAAGATATACTATCTGAAATCAATGAATATTTTTCTATACAAATAGAAAAAGCAAAAAGTTTTGGAATAAATGATATTGTTTTAGACGTGGGAATTGGTTTTGGGAAAAATCTAGAGCATAATTTAACTTTACTTAAAAAACTAAATTATTTTTCTCATTTTGGATATGAATTATTAATAGGAGCAAGTAGAAAATCTATGATTAATATGATAATTCCAACATCTATAGAAGATAGACTTCCTGGGACTTTGGCTATTCATTTAGAATCTATTAAAAATGGAGCTTCAATAATTAGATGCCATGATGTAAAAGAACACTTTCAAGCAATAAAAGTTTTTGAAGCTATTAATAGTATAAAGTAAGAGATAAGTTAAAAAGAGATACTAAATTTATAGTATCTCATGTAATGTATTTGCTTTTTTCATCCACGTTTGAAGATTTTCATAATTTTCATCTTCAATTAATTTTCTAGCATCTTTTAAATGTTTTTCAAATAAATCTATTGAATCTAAAAGATTTTTCCTATTTTGTTTAAAAATATCACTCCACATAATTGGGCTTGATTTTGCAATTCTACTCATATCTTTGAAACCACCTGCTGCAAGAGCAATAATTGATTTTGGATCTTCATGTCCCATTACAGTATTTGCTAATGAAAAAGAGATAACATGTGGTAAGTGAGACATATAACAAGCATGAATATCATGTTGAGAACTATTCATAACTACAATTCTCATCCCAATTGCTTGAAATATTTCATATGCTTTATTAATATGAAGTTCTGTATTATCTTCAAGATCACATAAAACTACAGTTTTACCTTCGTATAAATTATCAATTGCAGCCTTTGGTCCTGATTTTTCTGTTCCTGTCATTGGATGAGCTGCTACAAAGTTTTTTCTTATTTTATTTGGTATATTCTTAACGATATACTCTTTTGTTGAACCCATATCAATTATAGTTGTATTTTCATCTATATCTAAAAAATCTGGAAACATTCCAATTATAGCATCAACTGGAATCGCTAAAATAATAACATCTGAAACTTTTTTTAATGTTTCTAAATCAACTAATTCATCTACCAACTTTAAATCTAAAATATCTTTTTTATTTTTTTCACTATTTGTAAAACCATAAACTTTTTTTGCAATACCATATCTTTTTACAGCTTTTGCTAAAGAACCTCCCATTAGTCCTAAACCAATAATTCCTATATTCAAAATACAACCTTCTATATAAATTAATTAATGATTATATCTTAATAATTATATAAAGAATATTTAGCTATATTATTGCACCTATAATGAAATTAAGGATAGTTGTGAAAAATAAAGTAGTACTATTTTCTTTGGCTTGTGCAACAGCACTAAGCGCAGATGCAATAAAATCTATAGAATATAAAGATGTTAACAAAATCTCACCACAAATTTTAAATGAAACATTAAATATGCAAGTTGGTGATGAGCTTGATGAGAATAAGTTAAATGAAGCTGTGATAAAGCTTTATCAATATGGTTATTTTGATGATATCCAAGTAATAAATGAACGTGGAAATTTAAAATTAATATTCGCAGAAAAACCTTCAATAGCAAGTGTTGAAATAAAAGGTTATAAAACAAGAAGTGAAGATATTGAAAACCTTAAAACTGTACTTAAACTAAAAAAAGGTTCAATGTATACAGAAAAAAAAGTTAAAGAAGCAAAAGATAAACTTCTTTCTATGTTAGAAAGCGAAGGTTTTATAAACTCAGTTGTAGAAACAGAAGTTGAAAAAATCAATGAACAATCTTTAAAACTTACTTTCAACGTAAATAAAGGTGATGAAATCATCATAAAAAAAGCAAATTATCATGGTTCTGATAACTTAGAACAAGATGACTTTGATCTTGTAACAGCCAATAAAGAAATTGAATTTGCTTCTTGGTGGTTTGGACAAAATGATGGTGAAGTTAAAATTGATCAATTAAAATATGATGCAAGAAGAATCAATGATTTATATTTTGAAAAAGGTTTCTTAGATGCACAAGTTAAAGAACCATTTTTAGATATCGATTTTGCTTCAAATCAAGCAAAATTAGATTTTTTTATAACTGAAGGTAATAAATATACTACTAATGATATTAAAATATATTTAGATTCAACGATTGTTGATCCCGCTACTATTTATCCTGAATTAGAATTAATTGTTGGTAATACTTTCAATATCAAAAAATTAAGAGCTGACCAAGATTATATTAGAACACAAGTTGCTGATAAGGGTTATGCTTTTGTTGATGTTAGATTTGATTTAAAAAAAGATGAAGCTAATTCAAAAGTTGATGTTGTTTTCAATGTAATCCCAGGTAAAAAAGTTTATATTAATGATGTAAAAATAGCAGGAAATGCAAGAACACTTGATAGAGTTGTTAGAAGAGATGTATATTTAGCTCCAGGAGATTTATATAATCTAACCGATTTTAGAGATTCAACAAAAAAATTAAAAAGATCAAGTTATTTTGAAAATGTAGTTATTGAAGAAAAAAGAATAGCTGATGATAAGATGGATATTGTTGTAAGAGTAACAGAAGCGGCAACAGGTTCAATTATGCTTGGTGGTGGATACGGATCTTATGATAAAGTAATGGTAAGTGGATCTGTTTCTGATAAAAATATCTTTGGTTCTGGTTTATCTTTAGGTATGAGTGCTGATATTTCTGCTAATTCAAGTGACTTTACACTAAGTTTAAAAAACCCAGCTATCAATGACAGTAATTACAATGGTGAAGTTGAAATCCATAACAGTGATACAGATATTGATAGAACTTATTATGACTCAACTATTGCTACAAAAGGTTTCTCTGTTTCTTTAGGAAGACAATTAGTTAGAGATTTATATGCAGGTGCTAAATATAAATTAGATTTTGTTAGTGAAGATTATGAGTATACTGATACTTTTTTAGCTTCAAGAGATACATCAAAAGAGATTTATGAAGATACTGATTATGTTTCAAGTTCAATTACCCCATATATAAACTTTGATAATACAGATGATTATTATAATCCAAGAGAAGGAATAAAAGCTGGAACATCTCTTGAATATGCAGGAGTTGGTGGAGATTCAAAATACTATAAATCAAGTTCTTATGCAAAATATTTCTATTCTTTAGAAGATTTAACAGAATTAGATTGGATTTTAAGACTAAAAACTCAAATGAAAATTTTAGTTGATAATGGTCAAATTAATCAAGGAGACTCCTTATATCTAGGAGGTGCGAAAAGTTTGAGAGGATATAGTTCTTATGCTTTCCCATCTAATTCATCAGGATATGTAACAAATCCATATAAACAAATGTGGGCAAATTCTGTTGAAATGAGTTTCCCTTTAATTCCTAGTGCAAAAATGAGATGGGGATTATTCTATGACTATGGTATGATTGGTGAAGATTCATTCTCTGAAATAAAAAGATCTGGAACAGGAGCACTTCTAGAGTGGATTTCTCCTATGGGTCCTTTACAGTTGATCTTTGCTCACGCTCTTGATGCAGAATCTGGTGATGATACATCATCATTTGAATTCTCTTTGGGTTCAAGTTTTTAATGGTATAAAAAAATGACTAAAAAAATTGAAGTAGATTTAAAAAAAAGATTGACAAATGAAGATGCATTACATTTAATAAAAAATGCATCTTTATTGGATCTTGGAAAAATGGCAAGTGAAAAAAAAGCAGAATTACATCCTGATAAAACAACATCTTTTATAGTTGATAGAAATATTAACTATACAAATGTTTGTTGGGTTGATTGTAAATTTTGCGCATTTTATAGACATGGACGAGATGAAGATTCTTATGTTTTAAAATTTGATGAAATTGATCAGAAAATTGATGAACTTTTAGAAATTGGTGGAACTCAAATACTTTTTCAAGGTGGAGTTCATCCAAAACTAAAAATTGATTATTATGAGGAATTAGTTTCACATATACATACAAAATATCCTCAAATTACAATCCATGGATTCTCTGCAATTGAGATTAAATATATTGCAAAAGTATCTAAATTAGAAATTATTGAAGTTTTAAAAAGATTACAAAACAAAGGACTAAGCTCAATTCCAGGAGCTGGAGCTGAAATCTTATCTGATAGAGTAAGAGATATAATTGCGCCTAATAAAATGGATAGTTTAGAGTGGATAGAAGTTCATGAATTAGCTCACTCAATTGGTATGAAAACGACAGCTACTATGATGTTTGGGACTGTTGAAACAGATGAAGAGATTATTGAACATTGGGAATTATTAAGAAATCTACAAGATAAAACAGGTGGTTTTAGAGCCTTTATTATGTGGTCTTTTCAAGGAGCTAATACTCAACTAAAAGCTGAAATTCCAGATATTAAACCACAATCTTCAAATAGATATTTAAGATTATTAGCAGTTTCAAGATTATATTTAGATAACTTCAGAAATATGCAAAGTTCTTGGGTAACACAAGGCTCTTATATTGGTCAATTAGCTCTTAAATTTGGAGCAAATGACCTTGGAAGTACAATGATGGAAGAAAATGTTGTTAAAGCAGCTGGTGCAGAAAATAGAATGAATAAAGAAGAGATGATAAGACTGATTAAAGATATAGGTGAAAATCCTGCTAAAAGAAATACAGCTTATGAGATAATAGAAAGGTTCTAATTTTGTTTAAAATAAAAAATAATTTTTTAATCATATTAGCAATATTACAAGGGAGTTTAATGGGTGCTACTATAAAGCATATTGATATAAAAGGTATTCAAGTACCAATAATTTTTGAGGAACAGAAAAGTTTACCAATATTAAATTTACAATTAGTTTTTGAAAATTCAGGATATATTCAAGATAAAGATAAAAATGGCTTAGTAAGTTTATCTTCTAAACTTTTAAATGAAGGTACAAAAGAGTTAGGAGCTACCGCATTTGCTCAAGAATTAGAAGAAAATGCTATTTCATTAACTACATCAAATGGATTTGAAACATTTGTTATTGAGTTATCAAATCTAAAAGAACAATCAAAAAAAGGAATTAGCCTTTTAACAGATCTTTTAAAATCTCCAAATTTTTCACAAGATACTTTAGATAAATTAAAAACTATTCAAAATGGATCTTTAAAAAGAAAAGAAAATGATTTTGACTATGTTGCTCAAAATCAACTAAAATCTTTACTTTTCAATGGAACTGCACTTGAAAATCCATCTGCTGGAACTATTGAATCTATTTCAAAAATTCAATTAAAAGATATTGAAAATTTTGTTTCTAATACTATTTCCTTAAGCAACTTAATTATTGTTGCAGGTGGAGATTTTGAGGAGAAAGAGTTTGAAGAATTAATTAAACCATTTTTGGAAACTTTAAAAATTGGTGAAAAAAATGAATTCCAAAAAATAGATTTTCTTTCAAAGAATGATGAGAAAACTTTAATAAAAGAGACAGAACAAGCATATATTTATTTTGGAAGTTCATTTAATATTGATTCTAAAGATGAAGAAAATTATAAGGCAAAAGTTGCATCATTTATTTTAGGTGGTTCAGGTTTTGGTTCAAGACTTATGGAAGAAATAAGAGTAAAAAGAGGATTAGCATATAGTGCTTATGGCTCAATTTCTATAAATAAATCTCATACTTATTTTAATGGGTACCTACAAACAAAAAATGAAAGTGCTAATGAAGCAAAAGATTTAGTAAAACAATTAGTAGCTCAATTTGTAAAAGATGGTGTTACTCAAGAGGAACTAAGTGCTGCTAAAAACTTTTTAACAGGAAGTGAACCTTTAAGAAGTGAAACATTAAGTCAAAGATTAAATAGTGCATTTACTTTATACTATAGAGGATTAGAACAAGATTATTCTAAAAAAGAGTTAGAAAAGATTCAGGATTTAAAACTAGAAGATTTAAATTCTTATATTAAATCTCATAATGAGATTAATAATTTAACATTCTCAATAGTAAGGAAATAATTTTGTTAAGATTTGCCCCAAGTCCAATAGAAGATTTTAATATTGGTAACCTAAGGGTTGCTATTTTTAATTATATTGTATCAAAACAATTAAATGAAGATTTAGTTATCAGAATAGAAGATATAGATGTAGAAAATATTATAGAAGGTAAAGATAAAGAAATAATAGAATTATTAAATCTTTTTTCAATAGAATATAGAAATATAGTATATCAAAGTGACTCACTAAAATATCATCAAAAAATTGCACTTCAATTAATGAGTCAGAAAAAAGCATTTGCTTGTTTTTGCTCTGATGACAAATTGGATGAATTAAAACAAGAAGCACAAGTAGAAGGAAAAATATTTTCCTATGATGGTTTTTGTGAAACCTTATCTGATGAGACAGTTTTAAATACAAATGCACCCTTTAGAATAAGAATTAGAAAACCAGATGAAAATATTAAATTTACTGATGTTTTAAAAGGAAATCTTGATTATAGTCCTTTAGAAGTAGATTCATTTCCAATTTTAAATCAAGATAAAAAACCAACTTATAACTACGCATGTGCAGTTGATGATATGATTATGGATATTTCTATGGTAATCAGAAATGAAAATCATATTTCAAATACAGCAAAACAAATTCATGTTAGAAACTCTCTAGGTTATACAAAAGAGGTAAAATATGTACATTTGCTAACAATTTTAAATGCACAAACAAATAAAAATATATCTAAAGAAGATAATATAAATTCTGTAAAATGGCTTATTGATGAAGGTTTTTTACCAAGTGCTATTGCAAATTATTTAGTTCTTTTAGGAAATAAAACACCAAAAGAGATATTTTCTTTAGAAGAAGCTATTTCATGGTTTAAATTAGAAGATATTTCAAAAGAGCCAGCTAAATTTGATATTAATGAGTTAAAACTTATTAATAAAAAACATCTTGAAACAATAGATGATATGAGATTATCAAAAATTCTTGGCTTTGCAGACAATGATATTGGAAAACTTGCTAAATTATATTTAAAAGATGTTAGTACAATAAAAGAATTAAAAGAAATTATTGCTGCTATATTTACAGAAAAAACATCTAGTGAAGATATTAAAAAAGAGTTTGGTCTTGTAAAAAAATCTTTACAAAAAGCACCATTCTTTGATAACCTTGCAGAACTTGAAAAATATATTGAACAAGAAACAAATTTAAAAAATAATGACTTATCAAAAGTTTTAAAATATATTTTAATAGGAACACATAATGGACCTAATATCTCAGATATTTATCCCTTAATTAAAAATTATTTAGGAGAAATTGTAAAATGATAGATGCCTTATTAAGTTCTATATTCACAGTTGTTTTAAGTATAATCTTTTTATACAAATGGGTTATTATTATTTCAGCTATTTTAACATGGGTTAAACCAGATCCTTATAATCCAATAGTTCAAATGTTATATAGATTAACAGAACCTGCTTATGCATTAATTAGAAAATATATTCCTACAGTATTTGGTGGAATGGATTTAGCTCCAATTATTTTAATTTTTGCTTTAATCTTTTTAGAAACATTTTTGAAAAACTTAGCTTTTTAAGAGAATTATGAAAAAAATAATACTTAGTTTAGTTGGTACTGTTTTATTTAATTTATCTGTTAGTGGTAATACAATTCCCACTACGGATTTTCTGCAAAAAGATTTTAAAGTTACCCTCGATTGGCTAGAGAATAAGCCACAATCATCTGCAAAAGATTTTTTTATTATTCAATATTTAGAACGAAATAATATCTCTTTTGAAAATGCTAAAATAGCATATGAAATGTCTAATGGTAGAAATGCAACATTAAAAAAACTTTTTAATAAAAAATTTCAAACTACAGCACCTATTGATTTAAAATGTTATAGGGCCTCTATTGAGCAGTTAAAAAATGAAGACTCAAAATGTATTGCTCTTGGTTTATCTCTACCTGAAGCAACAAAACTTTCAAGAAGTGATTTAAAATTTTTCATAAGTAAACTTGATCCCTATCCAACTTTAAAAAATGATTTAGAAATACTTGCTTCAAAGGATCCTTTTAATGCTCTTTTAAATTCTGATACAAATAGATTTTTTAGAATTTTCTTTGATACAGGAAGTGATTATAGAGTTAGTACTTTAAATAAAATTATAAATCCTGAATTTATAAATAAAATTTCAAAAGAAAAAGAATTTGAACGATTTCTTAGATATGTTGTACATGATGATAAATTAAATAATTTGCAAAAATCTTTAATCACTTTAAAAGATGATAAAACTTTAGCTCCTCATTTACTTTTTTCCTTAGGTATAAACGCTGTAAATAAAAATGACATCAATAGTGCATATAATTTTTTTTATAATGCATACAATAAATCATATTTAAAAGTAGATAAAGATAAGGCTTTATTTTGGATGTTTTTAGTTACTCAAAATAATTCTTTTCTATCAGAGCTCTCAAAAAGTTGGGATAATAGCATATATACTTTATATGCTAAAGAGTTATTAGATGTAAAAATTGATAATATTGTTTATAATGTTGATTTAAAGAATGAAAAAACATCATATGATATTTATGATGCTTTTAAATGGATGGATGTAGTTGAAGATACAAAAAAGAATTTAGATGATACTAAACTATCTAAATACTATAATCTTTTCACAGATGAAACAACTTTATCTCATTATACTTTTGTTTTACAACGATATAATAAATATAAAGTCCAATACTTTATTACTCCTTTTAGGGATATAGTAAAAGGTTATGATATATATAAACAAGTTTTACTTTATTCAATTGCAAGACAAGAAAGTTTATTTATTCCTTCATCGATATCTTTTTCTTCAGCACAAGGTGTAATGCAAATAATGCCGTTTTTATCAGAAGATATAGCTAAAAAACTTAAAGAAGATTATAATATTTATGAGCAATTTATTCCAGAAATAAATATAAAATATGGAAGTTTTCATTTAGATACATTGATGAGTCAATTTGATAATAATCCTCTTTTTATCGCTTATGCATATAATGGTGGTGCGGGATATACAAGAACCCAGCTAAAAAAAGGTTTATTTAAAGAAAAAAATAGATTTGAACCTTTTTTAAGTATGGAATTAATTTCATATGCAGAAACTAGAGAGTATGGTAAAAAAGTTTTAGCTAATTACTATATTTATAATAATTATTTAAATAAAGAAAATCCTATTTCTTTATCTACTATTTTTCAAAGTCTAGTGTCGCCCTCTTACTAGAATCTTGATTTGATAATTCTAATTTTAAATTAGAATTATCATTTTGTGTATCAAATTTAACTAAATAATAATTTCCCCAACTATTTTTTGTCATTAAACTTTTAAAATTTTCATTATCTTTTTCTACTTTTTCAAGTAAACTAGGCTCTTTACCATTTAATAAAAATTTATATCCATTGTTTTTAATATTTTGAGATTCTGCATTTGCAAAATATAAAGATACTAAAAATACTTCTCTTTTATAATTATAAATATTTTTATCAATTTTATTTAAATATGTAGCCCACATAATAGTTTCTACTTCAGTATCTTTTAATATATCAACTTTTTTAGTAAATTGAATGCTTTTTGTTTCAATATCATCTTTATCAAAATGCTTAAATGCACTGTTTTTTGAAGTACAAGAGCTAAATAAAATTGAAATTAATATTAAAGGTAAAAATTTATACATTGAGTCTCCAAGTTTTGATTAGCCAGCATTTTACATTAAGTATGCTTTAACGCAAATTTACCAAGAATTCATATATTATCTTATTATTAATTCTTTAGTAAAACTCTCCACTTCATCAAATGGTAAAGCTTTAGAAAAATACCAACCTTGTACAATATGAATATTATCATTTGTTAGAAGTTCTAATTCTTCTTTAGTTTCTACTCCTTCAAGAATTATTTCAAAACCTAAATCAGAGCATAATGTGCAAATATTTTTATATAAAACTAAACCTTTTTTTGTATTTGTAAATTCTAAAATTTTTTTATCAATTTTTACATTGTCAAAAGGTAACTCATATAAAATAGAAAAATTTGTATACCCTACTCCCAAATCATCAAGTGAAAGCTTAAAGCCGTTTTGTTTTAGAAGATTTATATTTTTTAATACCTTTTCATTTAAAGCTGATCTTCTTTCAATTATTTCAAATGTAACATCATAAGTTTTCAATATATTAATAATTTCTAATATATAACTTTCATCTGCTAGTGTATAGGGGAAAAGATTGATTGATATGTTTGGATTGAAATTATTCTGTTTCCATATATCCATATCTTTTTTCACTTCTTTACATACCCAAATATCTATAATTGAAGCTAAACCTGAGTTCTCAATATCAATTATAAAATCGGGACCTGAGATAAATCCATCTTCTTTTTTTACTCTTATTAATGCTTCAAATCGCATACAAATTTTGTTTTTAATATCTACTTTTGGTTGATAATATATTAATAGATTGTCTTGATTAATAGTATCAATAATTTTATTTATTTTTATATGAGATTTAATAAGAGAACTTTGTGCTTCTTGAAATACAATATTTGCTTTTGATTCTAATGAAACAGACACATCTAATTTATTTGCAATTGATTCTAGCGCTATAGTTGAACTTTGTTTTTTCGAATATCTTTTTACAAAAAGAATATATATTAATACTCCTGTAATTACTAAAAAGAGTTGAAAAATAACAGCAATAAAATTTCCATCTGTTCTTAAATATACATTTAAAAAGCTTGGTGTAATCCAAGGTACAAATATATCATTAAAAAAAACTATATCTGTATAAGATATAAAAATCAATGAAAAAACAAAATTTATTGAGGGGACTAAAATAAAAGGAATTAATAAGGAAAAATTCATAAAAATTGGTATACCAAATATTAATATTTCATTTATATTAAAAATAACAAAAGGTAAAGAAGCTTTACCAACAAAAGAAATATGCTTATCTTTAGAAGCAAGAAAAATAGCAATAATTAAAGAAAGTCCAGAACCTGAACCTCCAAAAATAACAAATAAATTGAAAAACTCTTTATATGTTAAGTGTGTTTCAATATAACTATCAAGAATCTTAATATTAACAATTGCATCAAAAAAATTAATCCCATGAATACCAAAAAACCATAAAATATTTGAAACAAAAGTTCTTAAAAAAAGCAGCCAAGATTCATCTCCTTCTAGAAAAATTTCAATACCTGAATCAATATTTACCAATCTTCCTATAATATAAAAAAACATACATGAGACAATAAATATTATTATAAAAGGAAGAATATAACTTATTGTTGATGCAATATTATTCGATAATCTACTTTTTAAATCTTCTTCATACGTATTGAATACTAACATTAGTTTAGAAATTGTAAAAGAAACAAAAAGAGGAACCATAATTGCCATAATTATGGATTTTGGGAAAGTATAATTAATTATAAAATCTACATTTAAAAGTAAGTCCACACTTATATATACAAGTAAAGATAAAACAATAGTTAATAATTTGTTTATACTTTTATAAAAAAGATTTACCAAATGATAGGAAATACTTATATTTATTAATATAGGTAGTATTCCTTCTAATAATTTTACAAGGTTATATATATATCTTCAATGTCAAAATCACTACCCATACCTAGAAAAATTTTTACAAATTCTGCAGATAATAATATAAAAGAATAAAGTATATAATAAGGAACTAAAGATATAAATGAAGATTGTAATACTGAAATGATAAGTAGAAATTGAGCTTTTAATTCTTTCATTATGCATTCTTATTATTGAATAGATTAATTGATTATATCATAATAATTTTTATAATGATAAAATTAATCTCTGATGTAAATCAATTTTAACAATCATTTAGATAAAATCCAATTATGAATAAAAAAAGATTAATTGTAGCCTTTTCAGGTCCTTCCAATAGTGGTAAAACAACAGCTATTGTTAAAGTAGCTAGTATACTACAAGATAATGGTTTTAAAGTTTGTATTGTTAAGCATGATCCAAAAGATAAAGCTGTTTTTGATAGAGAAGGAAAAGATTCCTTTAAGTTCTCTCAAACAGGTGCTGACGTTGCAGTAGTGAGTCCTAATAAAACAACTTTATTTAAAAAAAACACATCAACTATAGATGAAATGATTGAATTATTTCAAGATTTTGATTATCTATTAGTTGAAGGATTAAAAACTTTAGAATTGCCTAGAATTTCTATTTTTAGAGATAAATTAGATGAAAGTTATTTTAGTGTAACTAATGCGATAGCCTCAGATGAAACTATCGATAAAAATGAAATACCAAGCAATATAGATAAATTAGATTTGAATAATCCAGAAGAGTTAATTCTTTGGATAGATAAAAATGCAAAGAGAGTATAAAAATGCTAGAAATAATTAAAGCAATTGAAGAAGCAAGTATTGAAATTAAAGAGTTAATTGAATCAGGTGATACAGGTAAAAGTGAGCAAGAAAATTCAACTGGTGATACTCAATTAAAACTTGATATTGCAAGTGATGTGATTATTGAGCGAATATTTAGAAAATTACCAACGGTAAAAGCTATTGTTTCAGAAGAACAAGAAAATATTATAGAATTAAATGAAGATGGTGAATATTTAATTGCATATGATCCCTTGGATGGTTCTTCTTTAGTTGATGTAAATTTATCAGTTGGTTCTATTTATGGAATTTATAAAAATGAATTCAATGCAAAAAATATAGTAGCTTCAGTTTATGTAGTATTTGGACCAAGAGTTGAAATGGTAGTTGCTATTGATCATGTTAAAATGTATAGATTAAGACATGGAAGATTTGATTTTATTCAAACTATTGTTTTAAAAGAAAAAGGTAATTTAAAGGCACCTGGTTCTACTCAAAGTTGTTGGGCTCCGCATCATAAAAAAATGGTTGATGATATTTTTAATGATGGATATAGATTAAGATATAGTGGTGGTATGGTTCCTGATTTACATCAAATTTTGTTAAAAGGTGGTGGATTATTCTCATATCCAGGAACTACTGATAAACCAAAAGGAAAATTAAGACAATTATTTGAAGTATTTCCTTTTGCTCTAGCTTATGAAAAAGCTGGTGGTGGTGCGATAGATGGTCATAAAAGACTTTTAGAAATTGAAACTACACATATCCATGATACAACACCTTGTTTCTTTGGTTCAAATGAAGAAATAAAAAGAGTATTAGAAGTTTATAAAGCTCATGGCTGATCATAATATAATAATTGATGAATGGGATATCAAACTAGATAAGCTTTTAAGTGAATTAAAAACTTGTCAAGAACAAAAAAAATTTAAATCATGTTCTGATTGCCATGAGTTTTTTGAATGTGAATTAAGAAAAAAATATGTAATAGCCGTATATGAATCTATGAATAAAGGTGCTGGCGGTGGATTTGAATTTTAATATAATTATAAAAAGAAAAAGAGGTAACAATGGAAGAATCTTGTAAAAATGTTTATATAACAACACCAATTTATTATGTAAATGATGTAGCTCACATCGGTCATGCATATACAACTATAATAGCTGATATGTTAGCTAGATATTCAAGATTAACAGGTTTAAACACATTTCTTTTAACAGGAACTGATGAACATGGACAAAAAATTGCTCAAAGTGCTGAATTAAGAGGAAAAACTCCTAAAGAATATGCGGATGAAATTTCTGGCAAATTTAGAACATTATGGGATGATTTTGATATCACGTATGATAAATTCATTAGGACTACTGATGTAGAACATAAACTTGGTGTTCAAAAAGCATTTGAAACTATGTATAACAAAGGTGATATTTATAAGGGTGAATATGAAGGTTACTATTGCGTATCATGTGAGACATTTTTTACAGAAAAACAACTTGTTGATGAACAATTTTGTCCAGATTGTGGAAGACCTACATCTATTGTAAAAGAAGAGAGTTATTTTTTTAAATTATCAAAATATGAAGATAAATTAATTAAATGGTATGAAGAAAATGAAGATTGTATCTTACCAAGATCAAAAAAGAATGAAATTTCTAATTTTGTTAAAGGTGGATTAAGAGATTTATCAATTTCAAGAACTTCTTTTGATTGGGGAGTTAAATTACCTGATTCTATGAATGAACCAAGACATGTTATGTACGTATGGCTTGATGCATTAATGAATTATATTACAGCACTTGGATATGGTACAGATGATAAAAATATGAAATTTTGGCCTGCAAATGTACATTTAGTGGGAAAAGATATTTTAAGATTCCATGCTATTTACTGGCCAGCCTTCTTAATGTCATTAGAATTACCATTGCCAACTCATATAGCTGCTCATGGTTGGTGGACACGAGATGGTGAGAAAATGTCTAAATCAAAAGGAAATGTAGTAGATCCTAAAGTTGTAGCAGATGCTTATGGTTTAGATGCATTTAGATACTTTTTGTTAAGAGAAGTTCCATTTGGTCAAGATGGAGATTTTTCACAAAAAGCATTAATTGATAGAATTAATTCTGATTTAGGAAATGACTTAGGAAATTTACTAAATAGAATATCAGGAATGAGTGGAAAATATTTTGATTTTAAAGTAAGTTCAAAAGATGTAGAAAAATTTCATGCAAAAGAATTGGAAGAAGTTAATGCTCTTTTGGAAAATGTTGAAGCCTATATTTTTAACATGCAAATTAACAAATATTTAGAAGAACTTTGGAAAGTATTAACAATAGCAAATAAAGCAATCAATGACTATGAACCATGGAATTTAATGAAAGATGGAAAAACTGATGAAGCTATGGCATTAGTTGCATTAATTACTAATATTATGGCTAAAGTTGCCCTACTTTTAGATTCTGTTATGCCAGAAAAAATAGGAAAAATTGCAATTTCACTAGGAATGAAAATAGATACAACTACTTATAATTCTTTAATAAAAAATAAAAATTTATTAGATGACACGATAATTACAAAAGTAGATCAACTTTTCCCAAGAATTGAAGACATTTTACTAGAGCAACCTGCATCAAGTGATATCACAAAAACAGAATGCGAATCAAAAAAAGAAGAGAAATCTGAAGTAATTGAAGATGATAATTTAATCACAATTGACCAGTTTTTCCAAACAACATTAAAAATTGGAACAATTGTTGAAGCAGTAGAAGTTCCAAAATCTGCAAAACTTTTAAGACTTCAAGTTGATTTAGGGGAAGGAAGAAATAGACAAATTCTTGCTGGAATTAAAGAATATTATTCTGCTGAAGAATTAGTAGGAACACAAGCTTGTGTAGTTGCAAACTTAAAACCTGCAAAATTAATGGGAATGATTAGTGAAGGAATGTTAATGGCTGCCAAAGATGAAAATGGTTTATCGTTATTACGACCACAAGCTAGTAAAAAAGCTGGAACAAAAATAAGCTAGTGCAGATCTCATCTATTTTAGATATTGTTGATGGAAGTTTATTAAACTCTCCATCAATCTCTTTTATTTACTCAATCAAAACTAATGCTCTAAAAGTTAAAGAGGGAGATTTATTTATTGCTAAAAATATTAATGAAATTGAATTGGCAATAAAAAATGGAGCTTTTGCAATCATTCTTGATACAAATGTTCCTATAATTGATAATGAGATAGCTTGGATAAAAGTAAAAAATATAGATATAAGCATAATAAAACTAATTAGATTCAAATTAGCAATAAAAGATATAGATGCTTATTTTTGTGAAAAAATTACTTATGATTTATTCAAAATTTACTCAACAAATTTTACAAAAAATATTAGATTAATTCCAAATAAGTTGGAAAATATTTTTAAATATATTGATGAAATCGAAGATAAAGATATATTAATATCTTCTAATAAAACTATTTTAGATAATATATATCCTAATAATAAAGATTTTGACTATCTTAAAAGATTAAATAAAATTGATAATTTAATAGAGCACTCTTTATTTGAAACTTCTTTTTCCTATGAAAACATATATTTCTCAAGATTAAAAATTTCTAGTTTATATATTAGTAATTTTTTAAAAGTATTTGAATTTTTTAATAAAAACTTAGATTTTTCTAAATTAAAATCTTTTCATAATTTCAAGCCGTTATTTTTAGATAGAAATCTAACTTTAGTAGAATTTGGAAAAAGTGATAAATTTGTTATCTGTCAAAATAATAAAGATTTGTATGAAAATGAAATTTTATACATGAAAAAGCAATACAAATATGCTAAAACCGTTTTTATTACTTCAGATTATATAGATTATCTTGAAAAAGATGAACAAATATTAATAAATAATATAGAACAATTAAAACCTACTTTAAGAAAATTAAAATTTAATGGAATCTATATAATAGGTTTTAATTACAAAGAAGTTTATGAATATTTAATTAAATCAGAGGATGTACAAACTCTCTTTTAGAAGAAAAATTAATAAACCATTCCAAATGAGCTAATTACTTTACCTAATATTTCTAAATCATTTTTATTTAAAACTTGTGATGGATAATCTTTATTGTCAGAAATAATATCAAGCTTTCCATCAACTCTTCTTTGTATTCTTTTCACAAATAAGCCATGGGTTGTAGTAAAAGCATATATTCCATCTCTTGAAGCATCTTTTTTAGTTTTGTCAACGAATATAATATTATCACTATTAAGGGTTGGCTCCATTGAATCACCTACTACATTTATTGCATCAATATTTTTTAAATTTTCTTTTCCACCTAACATATTTATAAAATATTCAGGTAAGGCTAATGATTCATAATTTTCTTCAGCTTCATAAGCACCCCCACCTGCACTAACTGCAACTGATGGATAATATTTAATCCAATACTTATCTGTTGAATCAACTAATGAACCTGGATTTTGATCATATAAAAGCCAATTAATTGATATCTTTTTCTTAGCACAAAAATTTAATATATTTGAAAATGGAATTTTACCTCTATTTTTCATAGTTGCAAAATTTGCTTGACTTAATTCTAGTGAATTTGCAACATCTTTATCGAAAACTTTTCCATATTTTCCATCTGCACTTAATATATCTTTTAATTTTTCAATTATTTCATCTACTATTAACATAAAATCTCCTTTTTCATCAATATTTATAATTATATTACAAAATGAAATATTTTTCAAGTATTTTTGATTTATATTATAGAATTTGAAATATTTTGAAAAAAAGGATACATTTTGGCAAGAAAAATTATAAAAAGCAAAAATAATGTTATGAATATTTTAAGAAAAATTGATATTTTTATTTATGAATTTGGTGATAAAATTTTATAAAGAAAAAAAAACAAAAAAATTTATAAATTTGATAAAATCAATTACAAATATAAATGTTACTAAAGCAATTTTTATATATTATTACAATGATAATTACATTTTGTAATCATTTGGAGAATAATATGGAAATAAACTTAATTTCAGAATCAGTAAAGTTCATGTTCTTAGGGATGGGTGTAGTATTTGCCTTCCTAACAA
>NZ_JBEVTN010000011.1:0-122219 GCF_040884245.1 Arcobacter sp. s6
AAAAGTGTCTATTTATGGGCTTTATAAAGCTTTTATACATAAGAAATTGATGATTTTTTTATGTGCGAAAGTTGAGTAACTATATAAAAGAAGTAAATAAGCAAAAAAGTTTAGATAAAAATGAATATAATCGTGTGCAAGAGTATGTTAAAAATGAAAGAGCAAAGATAGATATAGATTTAAGTGAGCAAAAGAAGGCACAAAGTAATTTAACAAAAACTTTAAACCATTATAATCAAAAAGTTTTTTCATACAATAATCTAAGCAGAGAAATAAATACCTTAGTAAATCAAATAGAAACTATGACAAGAAGTGTAAAAAAAATAAATGGAAGGACGTTTGGCTTAGAAGAAACCACTTTAAAAACTATATATAAAGATGGAAAAATGACACAAGAAAAAAGTGTAAAAACAAATATGGATAAAATTGAAATTTATAGTTTTGATTCTTTATCGCAACTAAAAGTAGTAATTGCCCATGAGATATTGCATTTAGTTGGTATTCCACATATTGAAGAAAGTGGTGCTTTAATGAATCCACTTTTACAAAAAAGTCAAATAGAAAGACTCTATTTAACTAAGGATGATATTGAGAATTTTAGAAGTAATTTCTGACATTCCCAAAATTACAATATTTAAAATTAAATGATAATTTCACCTTTTACAGTATTTCTAACTTCATCTATTTTAAAACAATCATTGGCAATATTTCTAGCACTTGTATCTTGATATTGACTTACTATTTTATGAATTGTTTTAATTTCATCTTTAGAAAAAATTGATTCATCAAATTCTTCTTCCATTTTAATAAAGTTAAGTTCAATAAATTTTTCTTTGGCAATAACTTCAATATCTAAATAATCTAATAATTCTTGCATTAAATAGATTCTTTCATCATCTTCTTCCAAATCCTCTTCATTTGCAACTATATCAAATAATTCTCCTAAAACTACAGGTTCAGGGTGACGAGAGCCTTTTATATAAGTTTCATTAAAAAGTTTTTGTCCACAATATTTTTGATGATTATAATCCATTAAAAAAAGCATTATTGATACTTTTTTATCATTTAATTGTTTAACTTGTTTGTGTAACATATATAAAATTACATTTGCTACTTTTGTCATATCTATACTCAAAAAATTCCTTTTGCTTAGTTTAAAATTATTCTACAGTTTTCATTAAAACATCTCTATAATGATTTAATTCTTTCATTTTCACATCATCACCATTATTTATATCTGGGTGATATTTACGAGCTAGTTCTTTATATCTTTTTTTTATTTCTTCTTTTGTGGGACTTTGAGTAAATCCAAAAAAATCTTTTGCTTTAGCCACTTCATCAACTCTTGGCGCATTTGCAAAGCCTTGAAAATCTGATTGATTAAAGTTTTTAAAATCATTAAAATTAAAATTTTGTCCATTTTGAAAGTTTTGACTATCAAATCTAAAGTTAAAACTGTTTGTTTGTATTTTCTTTTTGAAATTATATATCAAGAAAGTAATGATAACAAAGATAACTCCTATAATCATCAAAAAAGTTCCAAAATTTGTAAAAATTAAGTATAGAATAAAAAATATAATAGCTAATCTTACTATTCTATTAAAAATATAAATAGCTGTATTGTTGTACATAAAAAAAACCCTTTAAAAAATAGTTTTGTATTATATAATTACTTTTACAATAAGTAAATTAAACTAAAAATATTATCTATAGTTTAAAATATAAATTAATTTTGTTACTAAAGTTATCATTAAGTATCAAAAATTTGCTATTTTATTGCTATGCTTTTTTTTTATCATAAAAATATCATACATCATAAATATCCTAACAGTATATTTTTATAGGAGGATATTATGAGTATAGGTTTGCAAGCTTTTTTTGCTGTGTTACCAATAGTATTTGCTGGTATTTTATTAGTAGGTCTTAGGATTTCAGCAAAGAAAGCTATGCCATTAGTTTACATTTCAACTGTAGCTGTGGCTTTTTTTGTTTGGGAAGTTTCTTTTAATAGGGTATTAGCTTCTACTATTGAAGGAATGTTAATTACAATATCTGTGCTGTGGATTATTTTTGGTGCTATTTTACTTTTAAATACACTAAAGCATTCAGGAGCAATTGTAGTAATTAGAGAAGGTTTTAATAATATAAGTCCAGATAGAAGAGTTCAAGTTATTATTGTTGCTTGGTTATTTGGATCATTCATTGAAGGTGCTTCAGGATTTGGAACGCCAGCTGCGATTGCTGCTCCATTACTTGTGGCAATAGGATTTCCTGCAATGGCTGCTGTTATGGTTGGTATGATGATTCAAAGTACTCCTGTTTCTTTTGGTGCTGTTGGAACTCCAATTTTAATTGGTGTTAATAAAGGTTTAGATTCAGCAGGAATTGGAGCAACGTTAGAAGGTTTAGGTTCATCTTGGGATGTTTATTTACAAATAATTACTTCTCAAGTTGCCATTACTCATGCAATTGCTGGAACTTTTATTCCTTTGTTTATGATTGTAATGCTTACTAGATTTTTTGGTGAAAATAAATCTTGGAGTGAAGGTTTATCTATTTTACCATTTGCTATTTTTGGAGGAATTGCCTTTACTATTCCCTATGCACTTACAGGTGTATTTTTAGGAGCAGAGTTCCCATCATTAATTGGTGCTTTAGTTGGACTGCCAATTGTTATATTTGCAGCAAAAAAAGGTTTTTTAATTCCTAAAAAAACTTGGGATTTCGCTCCTAGAGAAAAATGGCCTGTTGCTTGGGTTTCAAAATTTGAAATGAAGTTTGATGCTATGACTTCAAAAATTCCTATGTCTTTGACAAAAGCATGGATTCCTTATGTTTTAGTTGCTGCTATATTAGTTCTTACAAGAGTAAGTACTGATGCAAAAGCATTTGTTACATCTTTAGTATTTTCATATAAAGATATTTTAGGTGAAGGATTAAACTTCTCTATGCAACCTTTATATTTACCAGGTGGAATTTTGGTTTTTGTTGTATTAATTACTTATTTTTTACATAAAATGGAATTAAAAGAGTTAACAGCTGCAGTTGGAGAATCTTCAAAAGTTATGATTGGTGCAGGTTTTGTACTTGTATTTACTATTCCTCTTGTTAGAATTTTAATTAATTCAGGAATAAATGATTCTGGATTTGATTCTATGCCTATTGCAATGGCAAATTTTGTTGCACATAGTGTTGGTGATATTTATCCATTATTTGCACCAATTGTTGGAGCTTTAGGAGCATTTATTGCAGGAAGTAATACTGTATCAAATATGATGTTATCACAATTTCAATTTGGTGTTGCAGATGCTTTAGGAATTTCAACAGCATTTATGGTTGCTCTTCAAGCAGTTGGTGCAGCAGCAGGTAATATGATAGCAATTCATAATGTGGTAGCTGCAAGTGCAACAGTAGGATTACTTGATCAAGAGGGGGAAACTTTGAGAAAAACTATTATTCCTACTATTTATTATTGTTTAATTGTGGGAATTATTGGCATTATTGGAATGTATTATTTAGGATTAACTGATCCTCTTATGAAATAATTAAAGGTAAAAAAGAGCTTTTGCTCTTTTTTACTAAAAATAACTATTTTCTACCATATCATTTATTTGATCTAACATTGATTTATAATCATTATATTTTATATTTATCGGATATAACTCTTTTTTATATTTCAAAACTAAAGAGGGGAAAGCTCTTACATTTAATGAGCGTCTTAAGTTTAATTCATTTTGTAAATCATCTTCAATTCTTTGTGATTTTAGATTTTCTTCAAATTTTTTTTCATTCATTCCTATTTGTTTTGCAAGATTGATTAAAGTACTAGCATCACTTGGATTTTGTGCATTTTGATAATATGCTTGTTGAATAGCAACTATCATTTCATCTTCTTTATTTTCATAACGTGCTAACATTGTTGCTTGGCAAGCAAGGTAAGTTGAACGTCTTGGAAGACAATTTTTCCAAAACTCATGATTAAATTTTGTTCCTACTGTTTTTTCAATATCATACCAAATATTTTCTATTTTTTCTTGCATATCTTTTGGCATTATTTCATCACTATGTTTTGCAAGTCCTCCAACCACATGTTGAATTTTTATATTAGAGTTTAAGTTTTTTCTTAATTCATCTAACGTAGGCTTAAAAGCGTAACACCATGAACACATAGGATCATGAACATGATATAAAGTATAAATCATAAAATTTCCTTTTTTAAATTTTAAATAGATTATCATTATTGGAATTAAATGGCTCTAAAAATTAATATTAATTATATTTAAAATTTTTTGAGTACAATATGTTACAGTTTAAAGGATTTTTATGGAATATGAAGAGTTTGAGAAAGCTGTTGATATGTTTGGAATATTAACAAGAGTTTCTAAAAAAGATTTAAAAAATAAATATTTAAAATTATCGAAGAAATTTCATCCAGATATGCCAGAAGGTAGTGATGAAAAATTTAAAGAATTAAAGAAAAATTATGATTTACTTTGTGCTTATATGGATTCTTATTATTTTTCTTTTGATAAAGATGAATTTAAGCAACAATTTCCTTCTTTTACAAATTATAAAAACTGGAATAAATAGGAGATTAAAATGTACGAAGATAAAATAAAAGATTTAGTGTTAACAAGCCTTGTAACGGATGCTTATTGTTTAGGTACCCATTGGATTTATGATGAAAATCAATTAGTTAATAATGATATTAGATGGGAAGAATTAAATAATCCTTTAGCTATATGGCATAAAGGTAAAAGTGCTGGTGATTTCACTCACTATGGTGATCAAACTTATTGGCTATATGAGTTTTTAAAAGACAAAGAAAGTTTTGATGAAAAAGAGTATTTAAACTTTTGGTTTAAAAAAATGAAAACGTATACAGGCTATATTGATGGAGCTAGTAGAAACACTATTTTAAATATTGAAAATAATGTAAATCCAAGTGGTTCTGATTCTCATGATTTATCAATCGTTGGTAGAATCGTTCCTTTGTTAAAAGTGTCAAAAACAAAAGAAGAATTTTTGAAAAATGTAGAAAAATTTGTAAAACTAACTCATAATAGTAAAGAAGCAATTCAAAGTGCTGATTTTTTTGCAAATCTCTTAGTAATGGTTCTTGAAAAAAATGATATTGAAAAATCAATTTTACAATTGAAAAATTTATATGATTCACATTTTCAAGAGATGATTCAAAAAGGTTTTGATTCAAAAAATTCTGATACTTTTAAAACTATTAGAACATTTGGTCCAGCTTGTGATATAAATGGTGGATTTAGTGGCGTTATACATCTTTTATGTAAATATGATAACTTAAAAGAAATGCTTATTTCTAACTCAAAAGCAGGGGGAGATTCAAGTGCTAGAGCTATGATTGCAAGTGCTATATTATTTGCAAATAAAGATATTAGTGAAGTACCAAAAAATTGGTTAAATTTAAAGGTAAAAATTTAGAAGGTGTATTTATGAAAAAAACTATAATAAATTTCTTTTCGGAAAAATTGTATATTGAGTTAACTATTGCTGCAGTTTTATTTTTTGTTGCACTTGTATTAGATATGTTAATGGATTTTATTATCTATATGCTTTATTTTATAATTTTTCTTGAGATTGTAAGAGCAGTTGTCAATTATATAAGAGAAGAAAGAGTTAGTTTATCTTTACTTGTTGATGCATTTATTATCTTGGCATTAAGAGAGTTTATTGTAAATGTAGTTAAGGTAAATAAAGAAAATCTAAATACTTTTGAAGCTATTTTTACAAGTTCAGTTAATATGAATTTATTAGTATTATCAGGAGTAATTGTATTTTTACTATTTATTAGATACTTATCGGTGATTTCATCTCAAAGATATTTACTTAAAGATAAAAATCATGATTAAAAGGAAAGTGCAATAATGCAAAATAAATTTTTAATTCTAATTGTTTTATTTTGTTCTTTTTGTGTAAATTCATTTGCAAATGAAGCTTACACTAAAGAACAAATTGAAAGAATGATCTCAAAAATGGTTATTTTAGGCTTCAAGGGTGAAAAAGTTAATCCTAATGATGAAATATACAAAAATATAAAAAATGGTTTAGGTGGGGTTATTTTATTTGACAAAGATCCAACTGATAAAACAAAAGTAAAAAATGTTAGAAACAAAGAGCAGTTAAAAATATTTACTGCTTCTTTACAAGCAATATCTAAACAAAAACTTTTAATTTCTATTGATCAAGAGGGTGGGATAGTTCAAAGATTAAAAAAAGAAGATGGTTTTGTTGATATTCCCAAAGCTAGTAGTGTTGCTTTAATGGGTGAGAATTTTGCTAAAAATATATATAAATCTTTAGCAAAAGATTTACATGAATCAGGAATAAATAATGATTTTGCACCGGTTGTTGATTTAGCAATAAATAAAAATAATAAAGTAATAGTTACAAAAGGTCGTTCCTTTGGTGAATCATCAAAGGATGTTATAAAATACTCTTCTATTTTTGTTGAAGAATTAAAAAAACAAAATGTAATTTCTGTTTTAAAACATTTCCCAGGTCATGGTTCATCGTTAAATGATTCTCATTTTGGATTTGTTGATATTACAAAAACTTGGAGTGAAAAAGAGTTAGAGCCATATAGATATTTTATTAATAATAATAAAGTTGATATGATTATGACAGCTCATGTTTTTAATGAAAAATTAGATGATACTTATCCTGCTACACTATCTTATAAAGTTAATACTGAGTTGTTAAGATATAAGTTAAATTTTGATGGCGTATTAGTTAGTGATGACTTACAAATGTATGCTATTTCAAAACATTATGATTTAAAACAGACTTTAACATTAGCTATTAACTCAGGAGTTAATATGCTTTTATTTGCAAATCAAACTGCAAATCCAATAAACTTGAAACAAATAGTTGATACTATTTATTCACAAATATTAAGTGAAGAAATTTCATTAGAGCAAATTATCAAATCAAATAAAAGAATTGATAGTATGATGGCTAAATACAAATAATAATATATTTATAATAACACAAAAAGGAAAAATTTATGAAAAAAAACTTGATATTACTATCTTTAAGTGCTGCTTTTGCACTAAATGTAAATGCTGATACTTTAGGATTTGAAGCTGGAGCTGCAGTTTGGGCTGCAAAAACATCTGGTAATTTCCAATATAAGGGTGATAATATTGATTTGTCAAAAGATTTAGGTTATGGAGATTTAAATACAAATTTTATTTGGGCAAGTTTTGAACATCCCCTTCCTTTTATTCCAAATATTAAAATTCAACATACAAAAATAGAAGATTCATCTTCAAAAACATCAAGTTTTACTTTCGATAATGTAATTTACTCTGGAAATATATCTTCAAGTTTACAACTTAATCAAACAGATTTTATTGCTTATTATAGATTATTAGATAATTGGATAAATCTTGATTTAGGTATCAATGGTAAATATATTGATGCATCTGTTAGTGCAAGTGATAATACGGGTACAACTTCTGCCTCAACAAAAGATTTAAATTATGTTATTCCAATGATTTATGCAAAAGCTAGATTTGATTTACCTCTTAGTGGATTATCTGTTGAAACTGATGTAAGTTATATAACTTATGCAGATAGTGATTTTTATGATTTAAAAGGTGGAGTCCTTTATGAAACATCATTTGGTTTAGGTGCTACACTTGGATATAGAGCTGAAAAAATAAAATTAGATGATATAAGTGATGCATATTCAGATATTCAAATTAAAGGTGCTTACGCAGGTTTATACTATCATTTTTAATAGTAAAACGGATTTAATATAAACTTATATTGAATCCGCAGCTTTTTGTTCTCTTAGACTTTTTACTTTTTTTCTTGATAAATCAGACATTAATATTCCTAACCAATGAGTACTTGTATTTGAATCAAATGCAATCTTGAGTGTCATAGTTATAGGAACAGCTAAGAACATTCCTACAATGCCTAGAATATAACCCCAAAATATTAAAGAGAAAAATATCACTAATGGAGATAATCCAAGTTCTCTTCCCATAAGTTTTGGTTCTAGAATATTACTTATTGATATATTTATTACCACATAAAGTATTATTACCCAAATAGTGATATTTATATCAAGATTCATAAATGTTAATAAAATAGCTGGAATTGATGCAATGATTGAACCAACAACAGGAACAAAATTAAATAGCATTGCAATTACACCCCATAAAATAGGATAATCAACTCCAAATATAGTTAAGACAATAGTTATAATAAAACCTGTTAAAAAACTTGTAAAAGATTTTACAACAAAATATTTTTGAATATTAAATGAAAAAAGATTGAAATGCTCTAATTTTTTTGCATTATTTCTAAATATTACTCTTAATTTTGTTTGAAAAGATTTTGACTCAGCTAAGATAAAAGCAACTCCAATTACAACAAGTAAAAATTTAGATAAAAAAGTTCCAATACTACCTATGATATTTGTTGTAAAACCAAAAAATGAGTTGAAGTTTAATGCTCCCATTATTTTAGTTTTATCTATTTGAATACCTGCATTTTGTGCTAAATGAAGCAAATCTAAAACAGTATTTTTTAGTTTTTCTTCATAAGTAGGTAAATTTGTTAAAAAGTCATTTAAAGAAATATTTATAACATAAGCAAGCATTACACCAATGCCCACAACAATAAGTAATATTATAAAGTAAGAGAAAAGTCTAGGGATGTGTTTTTTTTGTAAAACTTTTAAAAGTGTAGAAAAGATTGATGAAATAAATATAGCCAAAAAGAGTATTACAACTACTTGGCTCGACATTTTTACTCCTGCTATTATTACAACAAAACTTGCAAAATAAAAGAAATAATTCTTTAAATTTATTGAATCCATTTATAACCTTTTGCTTTTAATAAAATTTTCTTGTATTATAGTCAAATTAATTGATTTTTAACAAACTCTAAATAGTGGCCTTCTTTCTCTTCTAACTCTTTATGATTGCCACTTTGTACTAATTTACCATCTTCTAATACATAAATCATATGAGCATTTTTAACAGTACTTAATCTGTGAGCAATTGTAATTACTGTTTTTTCTTTTAAAAATTCTTCTAAGTCATTAAATAGTTTTACTTCTGTATGAACATCTAAAGCTGATGTTGATTCATCAAAAATAACAACAGCAGGATTTGCTATAATCATTCTTGCTATTGAAAGCCTTTGTCTTTGTCCCCCACTAAGTCTTACTCCATGTTTACCAACTATTGTTTCTAATTTATCACTCATTTTTTCAACAGTTTCATATAATTGAGCTATTTTTAAAGCTTCAAATATTTGTTCATCACTTATGTTTTCATTTCCCATAGTAATGTTGAATTTCAAAGTATTATTAAATAAAATTGGCATTTGTAATACTAAAAAAATATTTTCTCTTAGACTTTGTCTACTTAGATTATCTATACTTATATTGTTGTATAAAATGTCTCCTGAATCTTTTGAATAAAATCCTGATATAAGATGGGCAATTGTTGTTTTTCCACTACCACTTGCTCCTATGATTGCTACTTTTTCTCCTGATTTTATATTAAATGAAATATTTTTTAATGTAGCTTTATCTTCTTTATATGAAAAGTTTAGATTTTGTATAGAGATATCTATTTTTTTTGAATTATGAGCTAACTCTTCAACTCCATTTTTTTCACGTTTTAAATCTAGTATTTTATTTATTCTATTTATTGCAGCACTTGCACTTGCATATGAGTATTGAATAGTCAATATATCTTGAACAGGTGTCATAATAAACCAGATATATCCAAACATAGCAAACATTAATCCTATTGATAAATCACTGTAAGCCACTAAAATTAAACCTGTTGCTCTAAAAATCTCAAAAGCAATTAAAAAAATTGTAAAAGAAAATCTTTCATAAGCTACACTTTTATAGTTAAATTCGTTTGATGTTTTTTGAATATTTCTTGCTTTGTCAATTGAGTCATCAAAGAAATATTTTTCTTTATTACTAGCTTTGATTTGTCCAAATAAATCTAATGTTTCATTAATATTATTTTGAAAAACTTCTATAGCTTTATTTTCTTCTTGTTTTAAAACACCAGTTTTTTTAGCGATTTTTTTGGAAAGAATCATAATGATAGGTTGGATAAATAAAATCATAAGTCCTAAAATAGGATCAATTGTAATAATAACCACAGCAACTGCAAATAAAGTTAAAATAGAAGCTATAAACTTACTTGCAATTGAAACTATAAAGTTATCTAAGGTATTAACATCTGTTATTAAATTAGCAGAGATAGAGCCTGAGCCTAAGCTTTCATATTCATTCATATTTACATGTTCAAGATGAGTTAGAAGTTTCTCTCTTATTTTAAAAGTTACATATTTTGAAACTTTTGTAAATATTTTTGTAATAGCAACACCAAAAGCAAAATATACTAATCTTAAAAATAAAACAATAACTGTAACAATAGCAATATAATAAAAAGCGTTTCCACTTCCAAATAAATTATCAATATTATTTACAAAAAAATTAGGTTTATGAAGTAAAACTTCATCGACTAAAAGAGGTAAAAGTAGGGGAATTGGAACGCTCACCATTATTGCAATAATAGTAAGAATTTGTCCTATTATAAGTGATTTTCTATTATCTAGTAAAAGTTTAAATATATAATTTAAAGATATTTTTTCATTCATGTTTTTTCATTTTATTATAAATCTACTCTATAACCTATGCCTGAAACATTTTTTATTAGCTTTTTATATGTTTTTTTTCTAATTTCTTTAACCAATGAACGAAGAGCATCATGACTCATTTCGTTATTCCAAATTTCTTTACTTATTTCATCATAGTTCAAAGCTTTAGTAGAATTTTTTATTAAAAAATGTAAAAATAAAAGTTCTTTTTTTGTTAATGGGACAATTTGAGCATTTTTAAAAAGTGTTTTATTATATGAATCATAAATAAAATCATTGTTCAAAGTTATAATATTTGATTTTCTAGAATCTATATTTTCTTGACAATGTACTAGTATATCTATTAATTCATTTGCACAATTTAAAGATTTTATAAACTTGATAAATTCAATTTCTAAACCCTCTAATAAATGTGTATGATTTAATTCATCTAATAAAGCGACTATTTGTATTTGATTATTTAACAATCTAATCTCTTTTAGTATTTCAAAATTATATTTTGTAACAACCAAATGAATCTCTTTTGTATTTATTAATTCAACTAATTCATCTTGGTTATTATATTTAAAAAGATTATTTGTATATGAAGATAAATAGTTATAAAATTCTTCATTATTCTCTTTTAAATCATAACAAATATTTAAATACTTTAATTTTTTCATCTTTTTCCTATATTACTTCTCAGATGAACTTAGCATTTTTTCACAAACTTCCAATTTCATACCCTCATGATAATTACAATTTAATCCACATTTAAAAAATGCTATATTTTCTAAATTTTGATTTTTTATTTCCATGATAGAAACATTTTTACACTCTTCCAATGAGTTAAAAGTAATTGGACTCTTAATATTTTTCTTTGTATCTTCTTTATTTGGATAAATAAAAGCAGTCCATTTTTCTTCTTTCTTTTCACCGAAACAACCATTAAATAGGAATGAAACACATCCCAAAAATATTAAATTTTTAAACATTAAACTCTCTTTTTTTTACTGATTTTAGTGAAAAATTATTTATAAAAGCTTAAAATTTATTTTTATTTAATAAATAAAAGTTATTTATTCTTAGGAAAAGTAATGTATTCAACAATTATTATACATTTAATATGTTACAATTAAATAAAAAGTAAAGTCACAAAAATGAAAAAAATTACCCTAATCTTTCTTTTATCATTATGTTTTGTATTTGCAAAAGAAGATTATTCAGAAATGAGTACTCAAGAATTAATTGCAATTATCGGTTATGTAAAAGATTCAAATAAAGATTCTTTTATAAAAGAGTTAAATTCAAGAATTCCTACAATGACAGAAGATGAAAAAAACTTATATAAAGAAACTATAGAAAAGCTTAATCAAGATGAAAAATAAAATATTATTATTAGAAGATGATTTAAATTTAAGTGAAACTGTAGCTGAGTATTTTGATGAGCAAGGATTTGAAGTAACATGTGTTTATGATGGTGATGATGCAATAGCTTCAATTTATGAAAATCATTTTGATTTATTACTTCTTGATGTTAATGTGCCAAATAAAAATGGTTTTGATGTTTTAAAAGAAATTAGAGCTCAAAATAATAGTGTTCCTGCAATTTTTACAACTTCTTTAAACTCAATGGATTCTTTAGAAGAGGGGTATATAAGTGGCTGTGATGATTATATTAGAAAACCATTTGAATTAAGAGAACTTTTATTTCGTGTTCAAACTATTTTAAAAAGAGAATTTTCTCAAAAAAGTGATGTAATTAATATTACAGATGATATAACTTTCAATTCAATTTCAAATGAATTAAAATATAAGGATGAAGAAGTAAAATTAAATTTAAAAGAGTTGAAGCTTTTAAAATTCTTTTTACAGCATCCAAATGAACTATTAGTACATGATAGAATTTATGATCATGTTTGGGATTATGATGAAGAGTATAGTGATAATTCTTTACGAACATATATAAAAAATCTAAGAAAAATATTAGGAAAAGATAAAATTGTTAGTCTTAAAAAACTCGGGTATAGATTTAACCAATAGTGAAACTAGGACTCTTTTAGGTTTTAGTTTTTTATACTCTTTTCTCGTTTTAGTAATACTTAGTGTTGTTTCATTTTTGTATTATCAATTTCAAAAAGATTTAATGCTTCAAGAAAAAAGACAAATCTTACAAAATTATTCTAATGATTTTGTTATTAGATTAAAAGATTTGCATGTAAATATAGATAAATATAATGTTTATCCAAGAAATGAAAAATATGAATCAGCTATTTTTGATAGTGATAAAAAAGAAATATTCTCAACTTTAAAATCTTCAAAAATTAGTTTAGATGATGTTATTTACTCAAGTGGAAATCAAATACATTTTATAAAAGAACCGGAGTCTTACTATTTAGGAAGTAAATACATAATCATAGAAATACCTGATGATCATCTTTGGTTTGAAGAGATTAAGTATAAGATGGCTATTTCTTTTATTTTAGCTTTTTTATTTATGATTTTTATTGGATATTTTATTTCAAAACTTTTCTTAAAACCAATGAGAGATGCACTTCATCTTCTTGATAGATTTATCAAAGACACAACCCATGAATTAAATACTCCAATAACAGCCATAATTACAAATATTGAAATGATTGATAAAAATTTATTAGATGAAAAATTAGCAAAAAAAATAAATAGAATAGAAATAGGAGCAAAAACAATTTCAAATATTTATGAAGATTTGACTTTTGTTACTTTGAATAATCAAATAATTTCAAATAATGAAAATATTAATTTATCAAATATTATAAAACAAAGGGTAGATTTCTTTAAGAGTTTAGCAATTATGAAAAAAATCATTTTTAAATTAGATATTAAAGATGATGTGTTTTTATTTTGTGATAATAAAAAGATTTCAAAACTTATTGATAATCTTCTATCAAATGCAATTAAATATAATAAAATAGCAGGAATCATAAAAATAGTTTTAACAGATAATAACTTAAGTATAGAAGATACTGGAAAAGGAATAAGTGCTGAGAATCTTGCTAATTTATTTGAAAGGTATACAAGATTTGATAAGAGTGTTGGTGGATTTGGGATAGGATTAAATATTGTCTCTTTAATTGCAAAAGAGTACAATCTAGAAATATCAGTTCAATCAGAAATAAATATTGGAACAAAAGTGAGTATTCAATGGTAAGAATATTTTTTATTTTTATTTTTTCTACAATTATTTTACTAGCTGAAAATTCTAAAGATGTTATTTATGATTTAAATTGTGTTGGATGCCATAAAAAAATGCCTGTAACTATTGATAAATACTTTTATAGATATTTATTAAAATATAGTAGTGAAACAAAAGTAAAAGAAGCTATGTTTAATTACTTAAAGAACCCAACAAAAGAAGAAACTATAATGGCTGAATCATTTATTACAAGATTTGGTGTAAAGAAAAAAACAAATCTAACTGATGCTAAATTAAATGAAGCACTAGATAGTTATTGGGAAAAATATAAGATTTTTGGAAGATTAAAATAGTACACAATATCTTCACAATATTGGCATATACTTTTCTTAGTTAATAAATTATTAGGAGTCAAAAATGAAGAAAATATTATCAATACTTTTTATATCAAGTTCACTAGTTTTTGCTGGAAATAATAATGATATAGGATTAGATACACTAGTTGGTGCAACAGTAGGTGTAGTAATAGGTAATCAAATTGGTAGAGGTACTGGAAAAGACGTAGCTAGAGTAGCAGGTGGGTTAATTGGCGCAACAGTTGCAAATAGTACACGTGATTCTAGAAATTATAATAGCTATGATAATAATTACAACTCATATAGTAACAATGGTTATGAAAGAACTACAACTTATGTAAGAGATAGCTACTATGATGATGGATATTATTATAATAGAAGACCAATAGAGTCACAAGTTGTAGTTGTTTATAGAGATTTTGATAGACCGCCACCACCAAGAATTATAAGAGAAAGAGTATATTATCCTAGAGGTCCAGGTCCAGAGAGATGGGATTGGCATCATGGTCCAAGACGTTAGACCCCTTTGTCTAACGTTTAGATTTATTATAATTTTATGAAAGAAGTCTAGTTACCATTTGTTGATTTATATTATTTCCTTGAGCTAAACTAAAGGCTCCAATTTGTCCCATAATATTTTGTTTTGAAAAATTAGCAGATTCTTTTGCATAATCTGTATCAAATACTGAAGCAGCGCTTAAAGTACCTACTTCTTGTGACATCAAATTTCTACTTGAACTTTCTAGTTGGTTTTGAACTGATGCAAATTCACTTCTTATATCATTTAAACTATTTATTGCATTATCAACACTTTGTAAGAATCCTTTTGCTGCACTTGAAGTAAATGAAGTAGCATCTTGAGATGAAAGAGCTGATAATCCTAAACCTTGTGTATTTGATTGAACAGAAGAACTTTCTATTAAGTTATCACTATTTAATCCAGATTGATACTGTTGTGCTTGAGATGATGAACTATCGTTAGCACTATTTTGAAGTAATGATTGTCCATTATAATTTGTATTACTGGCAATTTGATTAAATTGATCAAGTTGAGATTTAATATCTTTTAAAATCATTTCTCTTCCATCTTGACTTGTTGTGTCTGTTGATGCTTGGAGAAGTTTTTCTTTAATATTATCTAATATACTTGATTGTTCATTTATTGCACTTGAGGCTATTTGTGTTGATGCTATCGCAGAATTTGTATTTTCAATAGCTTGTGAATAGCCACTTGATTGAGCTAATAAATTATTTGCAATAGCTAAGCTTGAAGAATCATTACTCGCTTGATTTAATTCTATACCTGTTGCTATTCTATTTAGGGTTTGATTATTATTTAAATAAAGATTCTGATTTATTGTAGAATTTGAACTTATTTCCATAACATACTCCTTTTAATATTATATACTTTATATTAGTACTACTTAGATTAAATCATTATTAAGTTTTTGATATAATATTTTAAATAAAAATAGGCTTTAAATGAATATAAATTTAGAATTGGAACAAATTATTCTCTTATTAAATCAAAATAAATTTGTAGAAGCACATGATGTTTTTGAAGAGCTTTGGCGAGATTATAAAAAAGATGAATCAACAAGAGAAGAATCTTTTATCTTAAAAGCTTTTGTAAACGGCAGTGTGAGCATAGAATTATACAAAATGCAAAGATTTGAGCACTCTTTAAATGTTTGGAATACTTATAAAAAATATGAATATTTAATAGATGAAATAGATAGTTTAAATAAAAAAAATTATCAAGAAATAAAAGAGATAATTTATGAAAAAAGAGAAAAGTATATAAAATGATAATAATAGATTTTGAAACAAATAGCAGTAATATAGGCGATGTAATAGAAGTAGCAGCGGTTAGAATTGACAAAGATTATAAAATCTTAGATAAATTCCATAGATATTATTTATCAAGATATCCAGTGAATTATTTTTCATATGCAGTTCATAGACTTACTCCTGAATTAATACTTGATTATAGAAAAGATAAATCATATTGTTCTTATTTTACTGAAGATGATGATTTTTTAGAATTTTGTTCAAACAGTGATACTTTGGTAGCTCATAATATTTCTTTTGAATTAAGACATATAGATAGAAAAGTTACTTTTAAAAATCACATTTGTACTATGAGTGAAAATAAAAATATAGTAAAAGTATATGGGAAAAGTGGAAGACTAAAAAACCCAAAATTAGATGAAACTTGCCAGTATTATGGAATAGAATTTGATGGGGATAAATATCATAGTGCAACTTATGATGTGACAAAAACCTATGAAATCTTAAAAAGAATGAATTTTAAACTGCCATAAGGATATAAACAGTCAAATAAACACTACGAAAACTATTTTTTTTATTATAAAATAAAATAAAAAAAGGATAAAAAATGAAACTAGGTGTATCATCTTGCTTAATTGGAACGAAATGTAGATATGACGGAGTTGGGGCAAGTGATAAATTTATAGTTGACATTTTACAAAAATATTTTGATACAGTTCCTTATTGTCCTGAAACTATAATTTGGGGAAGTCCAAGAGAGGCTATTAGACAAATTCAAGATGAAAATGGTCAACTAAAGGTTGTAACTTCAACAAAAAATCCTAAAGATGTAACTAAAGAACTAGAAGATATATCAATTGAATGTGCGAATAAAATTAAAGATAATGATATTTGTGGCTTTATTTTAAAATCAGCATCTCCAACATGTGGAATGGAAAGAGTAAAAGTTTATAAACCTTTTAATTCACCAAGCGTAAAGAATGGAGTAGGATTATTTGCAAAACAAATTAAAGAAAAATATCCATATTTACCTGTTGAAGAGGAGGGTAGATTAATTGACCCTTGGCTTAGAGAAAACTTCTTAATGCAAATTTTTGCATATCAACATTTCCATGAATTTTTAAAATCAAATCCAAGTTTTAGTGATCTTGTAATATTTCATACTTCATATAAATATTTGATTTATGCAAAAGCTCAAAAATCTTATAATAGCCTTGGAAAAATAGTTGCAAATCATGATAAAAAACAACTTGGCGAAGTTCTAGAAGAGTATAAGGAAGAGTTTTTAAAAGCAATTGCTCTAAAAGGAAGTGTAAGTAAAACTTATAATGTTTTACTTCATATTTTTGGATATTTTAAAAAACTAATAACAAAAGAAGAAAAAGATATTATTTTAGCTAGTTTAGAGGAATACAAAGAAAAAATTATTCCACTAATTGCTGTTATGAAACTAATAAATTTATATGTAAATAGATTTGATGTTCAGTACTTAAAAGTTCAGAAATTTTTAAATCCATATCCAAGTGAATTAGCTTTAAGAAGTGATATTAAGGCTTATAAATAATGAAACAAGTTTTATGGTTTAGAAGAGATTTAAGAATCACAGATAGTGCAATTTTGCAATATGTGAAAGATGAAGTATTGCCTATTTTTATTTTTGATAAAAATATTTTAAATCTACTTTCTAAAGATGATAAAAGAGTAACATTTATTTATAAAAGTGTTTTAAATTTAAAAAAACAGTTGAAAGAAATAGGGCTAGATTTAGCAATATTTTATTCAACTCCTAAAGAGGTATTTTCAAAGCTAAAAAATGAAGGTTTTGAAAATATTTTATGTTCAATTGATTTTGATGATTATGCTAAAAAAAGAGATGATGAAATTTCAAAAATTATCCCAATGCAAACTTTTACAGATTCATTTATTACACATCCAAATGATTGTCTAAAAGCTGATGGGACCCCTTATAAAGTCTTTACTCCATATTATAAAAATCTAAGCTTTATTTGGGACTCATATAGGCTTGAAGAGTTTAAAGCAAATGAAAATTTAAAACTAATCTCTTTTGATTATAAGTTTATTCCTGCTTTAGAAGAAATGAATTTTACTGCTCAAAAATTGCCTGATTTTTTAGAAAAAAGTGCAGATGAATTACTAAAAGAGTTTGAGCAAAAAATAGAAAATTATAAAGTTGATAGGGATTTTTTTGATAAAAATGCAACTTCAAATCTGGCTGTTCATCTAAGATTTGGATTAATCTCTCCACGACAAGTTTTTAACAAAATAAAAGGCTTAAAAGCTAGAAATGAAAATAAAGAATTTTTTATTAGAGAGCTTTTTTGGAGAGAATTTTATAACTATATTCTGTTTCATTTTCCAAGAAGTGAGTTTGAAAACTTAAATGGTATAGATGTAAATTGGAATGAAGATGAAGAAGTTTTTCAAAAATGGTGTGAAGGAAAAACAGGTGTTCCAATAATTGATGCAGCTATGCAATACTTTAATCAAACAGGAACCATGCATAATCGTTTAAGAATGATTGTTTCATCATATTTAACAAAAAACTTACTTGTTGATTGGAAAAAAGGTGAAAGATATTTTGCTTCTAAACTTCTTGATTATGAAGCAAGTTCAAATATAGGTTCTTGGCAGTGGGCTGCTAGTACAGGAGCTGATAGCGTGCCATATTTTAGAATATTTAATCCATATTTACAATCAGCAAAATTTGATAAGGAAGCTATTTTTATAAAATCTGTTTTAAAAGAGTTAAAAGATGTACCATTAAAACAAATTCATAGTGAAAATGGTGTTCAATCAAATATCTTTTTAGATTATCCAGCTCAAATAGTAAGTATTGAATTTTCAAGAAAAAGAGCAATTCTTGAGTTTAAAAGAGCTAATAATGAAAAAAATTGATATAGCCATTATTGGAAGTGGAATAGGTGGCTCTTTAATTGCAGCACTTAATAAAAACAAAGACATTGTAGTTTTTGAAAAAGACCACAATCTTGGGGGTTGTGCTTCTACTTTTAAAAGATTTGGGGCTCATTTTAACACGGGAGCAACAACTTTTGTGGGATACGAAAATGGTCATATTATAAAAAATATTTTTGATAAAGTTGGTTTAAAACCTGATATTTTACAAAGTGAAATTGCTATTAGAAATATTCAAGGCGATAAAAAAGTAGATAGAGTTCAAAATTTTGAAGAGTTTTTAACCAAATTAAACAATGTTTATTATCATAAAAATAATAGAACTTTTTGGACTAAAATAAAAGAGATTGATGAAAAATTTTGGAAATTAAAACATATCTATTTTGCAAAATATTCTATAAAAGCTTTTTTAAAATCATTAATCTTTATTCTTGAGCTTTTAAAAGAGTTTAAAACAGATTTACTTATAAGTGCAGATAAATTTATAAATGATACTTTGCCAAATATAAGTGCTGAATACAAAGCTTTTATTGATTCACAACTTTTAATAACTCTTCAAACTACATCAAATAATGCAACACTTTTATCTATGAGTTTAGGTTTAGCATATCCTTTTCATAAGGTTTTTTATGTAAATGGTGGAATGGGAAAACTAATTGAAGATTTATTAAAAGATGTAAAAGTTAATAAAAATGAACAAGTAATATCAATACAAAAAAATGATAAGCAATATATTTTAAAAACCACAAAAGATAAATATTTATGTAATAAAGTAGTTCTCAATTCAACTATTTTTGATAGTTCAAAACTTTTTGAAGATGAAAAAATAAAATCATATTTTCAAAAGTTTAAATTTGGTGACCAAAGTGCTTTTGTTGTTTATATAAAGTTAAATATCAAAAAAGAGTTTATACATCACTATCAAATAGTTTTAAAAGAACAAATCCCAAATTGTATATCTAACTCATTTTTTATCTCTTTTAGTGATGTAAATGATGAAAAAATGTCAAAAAATGGATTAAGTCTTACCCTCTCAACTCACTCAAAAGCAATTTTTTGGGAAGGTTTGACAAAAGATGAGTATGAAGAAAAAAAAGAGCAAACAAAAGAGTTTATAATAAAAGAATTTTTAAAATATTTCGATACTATCAAAGAAAAAGATATCACAAGAAGTTTCGCAGGAACTTCTAAAACTTTTTACTCTTTTATAAATAGAACAAACTGTGGCGGAAAACCAATAAATATAAAATCAGCCTTCAGTTTACCTAGTTGTAATACGCCATTTGAGGGATTATATAATGTAGGTGATACAGTTTTTGCAGGACAAGGATGGCCTGGAATTGCTATTGGAGTTAATGTTTTAAACAAGGAATTAAATGCAAAGCGTTGAATTAAAAATCACATCAAAAGATTGGATTTATATTACTATTATTGGTGCATTTTTTGGATTTTTTATTTCTTTATGTTTTTATTTTTTGAGTTATGATTTACAAAATATTTCTACTATTGTTTTTAGTACAGCTAGTGCTATTTTTATCTCTTTATTTGCATTTTTTTTAATTACAATTTCAAATAAATTTATTCTTCCAAAAGTAAAGCAGAAATTTTGGTATTTGATTAGTTTTATCTTTTCATTTTTATCAGGTTTTTTAGGTTTTTCTTTCTCTTTTCTTCTTTTTTCTTTTGGTGATTTTAAAATTATTTATATTCTTTCATCATTTTGGATCTATATTTCTATTACTATTGGATTTTTGACTTTTTTAGTAGGTTTGATTTTGCATCAATTTATCTCTATGAAGTACAAGAATGAATCTATAAAAAATCAGATTTTAGAGACAAAATTAAAAGCTTTGGAAAATGAGCTTAATCCTCATTTTTTATTTAATGCTTTAAATTCAGTATCTGAATTAGTTTATCAAGATCAAAAAAAAGCAGAAACAGCTATACTACATATCTCTAAATTTTTAAGAAACGCAATAAATAAAGAGAGTTTAATAACACTTGAAACAGAAGTTTCAATGGTAAAAACCTATGTTAATATAGAAAATATTAGATTTGATGAGAAAATTGTTTTAAATGTTGCTGATTATAGTGATTTTAAAAATATAAAAATACCTAAGTTTTCAATTCAATTACTTGTTGAAAATGCTATAAAACATGGATATTTAGGAAAAATTTTAAATATTGATATAAAATTTTCAAAAGATAAAATAGTAGTACAAAATGATGGAAAAATTGCTCATATTGTAAATTTTGGAACAGGTTTAACAAACTTGCAAAAAAGATTAGAAATTCAAAATGTTGGTGATTTATCTTATAATATTTTAGAGGATAAAATGCAATTTATAATAGAATTAAAGGATAAAAAATGAAAGTAATGATAGTAGATGATGAGAAGTTAGCTTTAAGTAGGCTACAAAGATTATTAAACGAAAATGGAGTGGAGGATATCACTGCTTTTGATAATCCAGTTGAAGCTTTAAAAGAGATAACAAAAACAAAATTTGATGTTGTTTTTTTAGATATTTCAATGCCAAATATAACAGGTTTAGAACTTGCTGATTCTATTATTCAAATAGAGCCAAAAACTTTTATTGTATTTCAAACAGCCTATGAAGAGTTTGCTTTAGAAGCTTTTAAAAATGGTGGAATGGGATATTTGATGAAGCCTATTGAGTCAATTGATATAAAAAATATATTAGATAAAATCAAATCTTTCAAAGTTACTTCAAACGATGAATCTAAAAAGATTTTAGGTAAAAGAGGTGATAAACTATATCTTATTGATATAAATGATATTTATTATATAAAAGCTGATTTAGATGAAGTAATAATAAAAATAAAAGAAGCAGATGCTTATGTAAGAAGAAAAATAGGAGATTTAGAAACCTTGTTATCTGATAGAAATTTCTTTAGAATTCATAGATCTTATATAGTTAATGTGGACAAAATAAAATCAATGAGAAGTGTAGAGCAATCAAAACTTCAAATATCTTTTGACGGAATAACGGAAGTCATAACTAGTTCAAAAGATGGAGCAAAAGATTTCCGTGAGTACATAGAACGAAGAAGCTTATGATAAATTTATAAACAGACAAAAAACACCTACTAAATACACATCCTTTCTTGTAAACTCTCTTTGTATAAAATATTAGTACAAGGAGAAAAAATGCAAACATTTATTAAAAGTTCATATATTAACTGTGATACAAAATCTCTTTTTGATTTTCACTTAGACACAAATAATCTAAGCTTTATTACTCCCCCTGATACTAAAGTGGAACTGCTTACAAAAGATTTTAAACCTGTTAAATCACAAATATTGAAAATAAAAAGTACTAAATATTTTATACCAATGAATTGGGAAGTGAAAATAGAAAAAATTGATAGTCCAAATTTATTAGTTGATATCGCATTAAAATCACCATTTGCTTTTTGGGAACACAAACATATATTTATAAAACATGGGAATATGAGTGAATTAAAAGACGTAATAACTTTTAAAATGCCTTTTGGGGTATTAGGAAAATTACTTGAAGGTTTTGTTATGAAAGATTTACAAAAGATGTTTGATTTCAGACATAAAATTACAAAAGAAATTTTAGAAAAAAAATAGGAGAAATTTTGAAAAGAGCAGTAGTTTTAATGAACATGGGTGGGCCAAATAATATTGGTGAAGTAAAAGTTTTTTTAAGAAATATGTTCAATGATAAATATATAATTGGAGCTCCTCAGCCAATAAGAGCGATGATTGGTCAAATAATAATTACGAAAAGATTAAAAGAATCCCAAGAAAACTACCATAAATTAGGTGGAATGTCTCCGATTGTTGGGCACACGAAAAGACTTGTAAGAAGGTTAAATAAAGAACTTGATGCAGATGTATTTTATGAGATGAGATATACACCTCCATTTGCAAGTGATATTATGCCAAAACTTGTAAACTATGATGAAATATATGCTATTCCTATGTATCCACATTATTCAAGTACAACAACAAAATCATCAATTGAAGATTTTATAAAAATTGCTAAAAAATATAATTTAGATAAAAAAATAAAAACAATAGACTCTTATTATGATAATAAACTTTATAACAAAGCAATAGTTGAGCGAATTAAGGAAGCTTTAAAAGGCGAAAACTCACAAGAATTCGAATTAATATTCTCAGCCCATGGATTAACTCAAAGAATAATAAACAAAGGTGATTTATACCAAAAACATATTTTAGCAAACGTTGAATTTGCAAAAAAAGAGTTAGAAGAACAAAATATTTCTTTTAAAAAAATACATGTTGCTTATCAATCAAGACTAGGACCAATGGAATGGTTAAGACCTTATATGGAGGATAAGTTAAAAGAGATTAAATCAAAGGTAATTATATATCCAATATCTTTTACTGTGGATAATTCTGAAACAGAATATGAACTTGATATGGAGTATTTAGAAGTTGCACAAGAGCTTGGAATAACAGATTATAGAGTAGCTAAAACTCCAAATCATCATAGGTTTTTTATGGATGCCATAAAAGAAATTTATGAGGGAATGAAATAGTTAAAGAGAAGCCTTAGCTTCTCTTACTTTTTAGCAAAACTTCTATTTGTATCTCTTTTAGTTGTTTTTTTCTTTTTAGTTGTTTTTTCTATTGTATTTTTAGCAAAACCTGATTTTTTTGCAGCTTTTTTAGCTTCAGCCATTTTTACACTTAGTTGTTTGGGTCTAGCTTTAAAAAGTCTTGGTTTCTTTTCAGTTGCTTCAAATCCTTCAATTTCACGTCTAGGAATATTTATAATTAAATCTTTTTCGATTTCTATCATCATTTTATAATCTTTTACGCTTAAAAGAGTAAGAGCAATTCCTGGATTCCCAGCTCTTCCTGTTCTTCCAATTCTATGGGTATAATCAGCCGTTGTTTCAGGTAAAGCATAGTTTACAACAATAGGAAGGAGTTGAATATCTATTCCTCTTGCTGCAATATCAGTTGCTACTAAAACTCTAATATCACCTGATTTAAATTTTCTCATAACTTTAGCACGAGCTGTTTGCCTAACATCACCATGAATACAACCCGCTGTTAATCCATCTAATTCTAAGTGCTCTACTAAAGTATCAGCTTCTATTTTCATATTTACAAATACTAAAACTTGTGAATAATTGTTTGAACCAATGATATATGAAAGTGCTGCTGCTTTATTTGCTTCATCAACTAAAACAATCTGTTGATCAATGATTTTTACAGCTGATCTTTGTTGAGCAACTTCTATTACAACTGGATCTTTTAAAAATTCTTTTGCAAGTTTTTTTACATTTTGATTCATAGTTGCAGAAAACATCATAATTTGTCTTTTAGGACCTACATTTGGAAGAATTTTTTCAATATCTTCTAAAAATCCCATATCAAGCATTGTATCAACTTCGTCAATAACTACAGTTGTTACACTTGATAAATCAACTGTTCCATTTTTTAGATGTTCCATCAATCTTCCTGATGTTGCAACTAAAATATCAATACCTTTTGCAATTTTTTTCTCTTGATCTTTTGTAGAAACTCCACCAACCATAGCAAGCGATGAAACTTCCATATATTTAGAAAAATCTTCAACAGCTTTTGATATTTGAGTTGCTAATTCTCTTGTTGGAACTAAAATTAAAGTTCTAAGAATAGTTTTTGTTTGTTTTGTTTCTAATAGCTCTGTTAAAATTGGTAACAAAAATGCAGCAGTTTTACCTGTACCACTTTGAGCAGCTGCTAATATATCTCTTTTTTTTAAAGCAATTGGAATAGCTTTTTTTTGTATTTCCGTAGCTTCTTCATAATCTAAATCTTTTAGTGCACTTATGATTTTTTCATCTAAGTTCATTGATGTAAAAGTTTTAATAATATTTCCTTTTAATCTTAATTTTTAACTATTGTATCTAAATTTTAATTAGAATATAATATTATTGTTTTTAGCCCTTATTACGAGGGCTTTTAATCTATTTTTAGTTTTTTTTAGATAATATAGAAAACTAATTAAATAAATATTTGGATAAATAAAAATGACTGTTAAAATTACTTTGCCACACGATAAATCTTATGAAATTTTTATAGATGAACTAAATGATATTTACTTTGATAGAAAAGTTGTAATTGTCACAAATCCAACTGTTAGTGGATTTCATTTAGATTATTTAAAATCAAAATTAAAAGCTAAAGAGCTTAGTGTTTGTACTATTCCAGATGGTGAAGAGTATAAGCATATGGAAACTATTGAGAATATTTTAGCTCATTGTTTTACTCAAAGACTTGATAGAAAATCATTGCTTGTCGCTTTTGGTGGTGGTGTTATTGGAGATATGACAGGTTTTGCTGCTTCAATTTATCAAAGAGGTATTGATTTTGTACAAATTCCAACAACTTTACTTTCACAAGTTGATGCAAGTGTTGGTGGAAAAACAGGAATAAATAATAAATTTGGAAAAAATCTAATAGGTGCTTTTCATCAACCAATTGCTGTTTATATTGACCCTTCAATGCTTAAAACTCTTCCAAAAAGAGAGTTTGGAGCGGGAGTTGCTGAAATAGTTAAAATGGCAGTTACTTTTGATAAAGATTTTTTTGAATGGCTTGAACAAAACAATTTAAATGATGAAAAAAACATTAGATTAGCAATTGCAAAATCTGTACAAACAAAAGCAAATGTTGTTTCTCAAGATGAAAAAGAGTTAGGAATTAGAGCTGCACTTAATTATGGGCATACTTTTGGGCATGTAATAGAAAATGAAACAAACTACAATACTTATTTACATGGCGAGGCTGTTGGAATTGGTATGTGTATGGCAAATGCATTAGCTGTAAAAATTGGACTTATGAGTAAAAATGAAGAGTTAAGAGTAAAAAATTTATTAGAAAAATATGATATTCCAACAACTTACAAAATTAAAGATGTTGAAGATTTTTATGAGCATTTTTTCTTAGATAAAAAGTCACTGGATAATAAAATAAAATTTATTCTTCCAATAGGATTAGGGGATTGTAAAATCACTAATGAAGTTACAAAAAATGATGTTATTGATATATTAAAAGGTTTTTAAATTGATTAAAAAAATATTAATTTTAGTATTGTTCTCTTGTTTTGTTTTTGCAGAAGAAGAAGTAGCTTCAATTGTTCTTGATAAAAAAGATAAAGCAGAAGTTAAACAAATTGAACAAAAAATTATAACTGATAAATATGATGAAGCTCAAAAAGAGCTTGAATTAAAAAGAAAGCAAGAGTTACAAGAACTAAAAACAAAAGAATTAGATATGCAAAATATTGCACAGATTAATATTTTGCTTGAAAAAATATCAAAAATTGATTTTGAATTAAAAGATAATATTTTGTTAAAAAGATATTCAAACTATGTTTCATATAGTAAGATTTCTGCTGAATTAGCTTCATTAAAAGATTCTTTAAAAAGAAAAAACAATGTTTCAGAAGAGCAGGTTTATCAATTACATAATAAAATTAGAGTTAAAGAAAATGAGCTTGAATTAATAAATGAATATAAAGGTTCACCAATTGGTGGTCTTATTAATCCCCCTGAAATTGGAGTATATGAAAATATAACAAATCCTTTTGGAATTATAAATGCTTTATCTCATATTAAAAAATTAGAAGATAATAAAAAACAATTTAAAACATTGGATAAAGAAATAGATAATCTTAGTATTAGACTTGATGAAGAATTAGTTTTATATCTAGAGTTATTTAATCTTGATCAAAAAGCAGAATATAAAGAAAAAATTACTTTTTTAGATAAGCAAAAAAAAGATTTTTCAATGGTTCTTGAAATTGTAACTACAACTGAAGAAGTTTATACACGAAAGTTAGAACAGGTTATTTTAGAGATAAAAAATCAAATATCTCAACAAATTCAAAAAATGCTTGTAATTTTTATTATAATAGTAGTTTTATCAATTATCGCATTTCTTGTAAAACTTGCATTGAAAAAGTATTTTTCTCAAAATGAAAATTATTATATGACTAATAAGATAATCAATTTTACTTTAGTTTTTTTGATTATTATGGTTTTACTTTTTTCATATATTGATAATGTTTCATATCTTGTAACAATCCTTGGATTTGCATCTGCGGGTATTGCTATTGCTTTAAAAGATTGGTTTATGTCTATTTTTGGTTGGATGGTTATTGTAACTTCTGGATCTATTCAAGTTGGAGATAGAATAAAAGTAAATAGAAATGGTGTTGAAGCTGTTGGAGATGTTCTTGATATTTCATTATTTAAAATAACAATTAGAGAAGATATTACATTAACTTCATATACAACAAATAGAAGAACTGGAAGAATATTTTTTATTCCAAATAACTATATATTCTCTGAGTTAATAGCAAATTATACACATTCAGGGCTTAGAACAGTTTGGGATGGAATTGATATTGCTATTACTTTTGATTCAAACCATAAAAAAGCCCAAAGATTAGCTAGAGAGATATTAAAACATTATTCAAAAGGTTATACAGATATTACAAGAAAACAGTTATCTAAAATGAGAAATAAATATCAATTACGAGCAACAGGAGTGGAGCCTAGAGTATTCACATTTGTTGAGCCCCATGGTATTGTGATTTCATCTTGGTATTTAACAAACTCTTATGCAGCACTTGTTTTAAGAAGTACTATAAGTCCAGAGATTTTAGATGCATTTATGAAAGAAGATGATATTCATATAGCATACCCAACACAACAAATAAATATAAACAGAACAGATAATGCTTATGGTCCTGCTTCAAAAAGAAGAGAAAAACCAAAAGATTTAGAAGATGAAATAATACAAAGATAGATTAGGAATAGATATTTATGAATTTTGCAAAAGAAAAACCAAAGGTATATTTTAAAACTTTTGGTTGTAGAACAAACGTATTTGATACTCAAGTTATGATGAGTAATTTAAAAGATTTCGAAGTAACACAAGATGAATCAAAAGCAGATGTTGTAGTTATTAACTCATGCACAGTTACAAATAGTGCAGATAGCACTGCACGTGGTTATATAAGTGGATTAAAAAAACTTCCAAAAGACCCAAGGGTTGTATTTACAGGTTGTGGAGTTTGGACTAAAGGTGAAACACTTTTCAAAGAAGACAAGGTTGATTCATTATTTGGTCATTCTGAAAAAGAGAAAATAAATGAGCTTTTATTAAATGAAAATAGATTCTTTCAAGCAGGAGATTTAACTCATATTGATGAAACAATAGTTGAAGAGTTTATTGGTAAAAGTAGGGCCTTTATAAAAGTACAAGAGGGTTGTGATTTTAGATGTTCATATTGTATTATTCCTTATGTAAGAGGTGATGCACGAAGCTATAGCGAGGATAAAATTTTAGAGCAGATCACAACACTTGCTGCTAATGGTTTTGGAGAGTTTATTCTAACAGGAACAAATGTAGGCTCTTATGGTAAAAAACAACACACTTCTATGGCAAAATTACTTAAAAAAATCTCTTTAATCAAAGGTGTTAGAAGAATAAGACTAGGAAGTATTGAACCTATTCAAATTGATGATGAATTCAAAGAAATTATAAATGAACCATTTATGGCAAAACATCTTCATATTGCACTTCAACACACTTCAAAAGAGATGTTAAAAATTATGAATAGAAGAAATAAAGTATTATCAGATTTAGAACTTTTTGAGTTTTTAAAAGGGAATGGTTATGCCCTAGGAACAGATTTTATAGTTGGACATCCAGGTGAAACAGATGAATTATGGCGTGAAGCTATGGAAAATCTTCATAAATTTCCTTTAACTCATATTCATGCATTCACTTATTCAAAAAGAGATGGAACGCCAAGTGCAACAATGAAACCTGAAATCAAAGGTGATATCGCAAAAATAAGATACAATGAACTTACAAAAATAATTGAGCAAAAAAACTTTGATTTTAGAAAAGCAAATAGTAAAACTTTAGAAATTTTAATAGAACAAGAGAAAAATGGAAAATATATAGGTTTTGATCAATTTTTTAATCAAATAGAGATTGATTCACCTGTAGATTTAGTTGGAGATTGGGTTTTTATAGATGATTATGAAGTAAAGGCTGATAAAAATGTCGCAAGATTCAAATAATAAAGATTTAGAAAAAAGTTTAGATAAAAATTTTAAATTAATGGCTATGTCAGCAGTTGTTTTACTGATATTATTTATTTATACTATTTATAAAAGTAGTTCACATATTCAAGGAAGTTCTTATTATATAGGAATTATTTTCTTATTTATTTTACTTTTTTTAGCTTTATTATTAAAAGTAAAACAAGACAAGGTTAGAGCTTTTTTTAATAAAGATAAAAAAGAAGAAAAATCAGCTTTTGATAAGGAACTTATAAAAAGTCGAGCAAAAGTAGTACAAGATGATTTGAATTCAAATATACAAGCTGTAACTTCAAATATTACCTTTAAAGATATTGCTGGAATAAAAGAGATAAAAGAAGAGCTTGAAGAAGTTGTTGATTTTTTAAATAATCCTAAAAAATATCTTGAATTTGGAATTAAACTTCCAAAAGGTGTGCTTTTAGTTGGACCTCCAGGTGTTGGAAAAACATTGATTGCAAGGGCAGTTGCAGGTGAAGCAGATGTTCCTTTTTTCTATCAAAGTGGTGCAAGTTTTGTTCACATTTATGTTGGAATGGGAGCAAAAAAAGTGCGAGAACTTTTTGCAAAAGCAAAGCAGAGTGCTCCTGCAATTATATTTATTGATGAAATTGATGCAGTTGGAAAAGCTAGAAGTGGAAAATCTAATGATGAGCGAGAATCAACATTAAATGAACTTCTAACTCAAATGGATGGATTTGATGGGGATAGTGGAGTTATTGTAATAGCAGCTACTAATAAAATAGAAGTTTTGGATGATGCACTTTTAAGAGCAGGACGATTTGATAGACGTGTTCATGTTGGACTTCCAAATATTGATGATAGGAAAAAAATTTTAGAGTTATATTTAAACAATAAAAATCATGAAATAAATATTGAAAGATTAGTTAATGAAACAGCAGGCTTTAGCTCAGCAGCCCTTGCTACTCTTATAAATGAAGCACTTTTAAATATGATTAAAAATAATAAAAAAATTCTTGATAATGATGATATTATAATTGCAAAAAATAAACTAGAATTTGGTAAGAAACAGATAAAAATACTTGATGAGAAACAAAAAGAAATTTTATCTATTTATCAAGCATCAAAGGCATTTATTTCTAAAACAAAAGTAGCTTTATTTGATGAGAGTGTTCAAAAGTTAAATTCAACTTATCCTTCATATCATGAGTTATGTGAAAATATCAAAAGAGATTTAGCAGGATTCATAGGTGTTGAAGTAATCAAAAAAGAGAAATATGCAATAAATCATGAAGATTTAGAATCAGCATCAAAAACAGCAAATGAGATAGTAAATAAATATAAAATGGCAAATTCAGTAGATGATCTTCTTACAAATATTAAAAATGATTTAAGATCTGAATTATCAAAAAATGCAGAAGAAATAAATCGATTGAAAAATGTAATGCTTAAAAATGAGGTGATTACACTTGAAGATATCTAAAAAATATTTTTCAGGTTTTTGTTTTTTTGAAGAATCTGAATTATTTAAAGATTATATAATTCAAAATGATTTTACAGTTTCAGGCTTTTCTTATGGGGCTATAAAAGCTTTTGAAGAGGTTTTAAATTCAAGTATTAGAGTTGATAAACTTCAACTCTTTTCTCCAGCTTTCTTTCAAACTCAAAATGAAAAATTCAAAAGAACCCAAGTTATGTATTTTAAAAAAGATGCAAATGCTTATTGTCAAACTTTTTTATCAAATGTTCTTTATCCTTTAAATATAGATATTTCAAAATATTTTAAACAAGGGGCAATAGAGGAACTACAAGAGCTTCTTTATTATGAATGGAGCCAGAAAAAACTTCAAAAGCTTGTAGATAAAGGTGTGAAAATAGAAGTTTATTTAGGCGGAAATGATAAAATAATTGATGCTTCCAAAGCTCAAGAATTTTTTAAAAAGTTTGCAACAGTATATTATATAAAAGAAAAAGGACATTTATTATGAGTGAAAAAATAGCAAAAATTGGAATTATTACAGCATCAGATAGAGCTAGTAAGGGAGTTTATGAAGATTTATCAGGTAAGGCGATTATTGATACGTTAAATGACTATTTAACATCAACTTGGGAACCTGTTTATAGATGTATTGAAGATGATCAAAAAACTATTGAAGATACTATGAAAGACTTAGTTGATAATGTGGGATGTTGTTTAGTTGTAACAACAGGTGGAACAGGACCAGCAGCAAGGGATGTAACGCCAGAAGCCACAGAAGCTGTATGTGATAGAATGATGCCAGGTTTTGGAGAGCTTATGCGAGCTGAGTCTTTAAAGTTTGTGCCAACGGCAATTCTTTCACGACAAACAGCAGGTCTTAGAGGAAGTTCACTAATAGTAAATCTTCCTGGAAAACCAAAATCAATAAGAGAGTGCTTAGATGCTGTTTTTCCTGCAATTCCATATTGTATTGATTTAATGGAAGGACCATATTTAGTTTGTAATGAAGAAGTTATAAAACCTTTTAGACCTAAACAAAAATAAAAGTTTTTAAATACTCAAAATTCTACTTTAATATCTTTGATTATACTTTTATAATTTTTGGACAAATGAAGTTTTAACAATTGGAGGAGCTACTACCTTCAATTGTGTTATTTCTACTACTTTATCTTTTGTATGTAAAATTACAAGAGATTTTATATCATTGATTAGATTGAAAATACCCCTTTTAGAAAATGTTAGACAAAATTTTATAAAATTACTTATTTTTTATCAATTAATTTCCACAAAATATAAGCCATTTACAATAAATTCCCATTTTTATAAAAATTATACTTTAAGTATATCTTGCTAAATTTTAAAGCCGTAAGTATAAAATAAGTTATTATACTATAAAATTAAATTAGTAGAAACTAGTTTCATAAAAGAGTTATGAAAACCAAATAAAGGCAGTTGTGGATTTTGTCTTTCATTCAATTTCTTGTTCGATCAAAGTCCTAAAGAAAAATAAAAAAAGGATTTATGCATGCTTAATTCAACAAATAAAACATCCCAAGAACCTAAAGGTAAGTCAAGTGTAGTGGAAACAATACAATCAAAATTCCCAAGTGCATATACCATACTTTTTGGACTAATTATATTTATGGCAGTACTTACTTGGATTGTTCCAGCAGGTCAATACGATAGAGTTAATAATGAAAGTTTAGGTAAGAGTGTTCCTGTTCCTGGTACATATAAGTTGGTTGATGCTAATCATCAAGGTGTAGTTGATGTGTTAATGGCTCCAATAAAAGGTTTTTATGATCCAGATTCAGGTCTTGCAAATGCAATTGATGTATCGCTTTTTGTACTGATTATTGGTGGTTTTTTAGGTGTAGTTAATTCAACAGGTGCTATCAATACTGGTATATCAAGAGCAATGACTAGTATGAAGGGTCATGAAATATGGATGATTCCTATAATGATGGGCTTGTTTGCTATAGGAGGAACAACTTATGGTATGGCTGAAGAAACATTAGCTTTTTATATTCTTATCATTCCAATAATGATAGCAGCTGGATATGATGCAATAACTGGTGTTGCTATTATCTTACTTGGTGCAGGAATTGGAGTATTGGGATCTACAATCAATCCTTTTTCAACAATTATTGCTTCAGATGCAGCAGGTATCTCTTTTACCGCTGGCTTTGATTTACGTCTAGTTATTCTTATCTTAGGTTGGTTGATTTGTACCGCTTATGTTATGTATTATGCTAAGAAAGTGCGTGAAAATCCTTCAAAATCAATAGTAGCTCATCAAAAAGAAAGTAATAAAGATTTCTTTCTTAAAAATATGTCAGATTCTAATGCACGACTTACAACAAATCAAATAATTATTTTAATAGCATTTTTATTTACTTTTATAATTATGATTTGGGGAGTGTCTTCTCAAGGTTGGTGGATGGATAAAATGTCAATGTTATTTCTTGGTGCATCAATTGTTATTGGTTTTATCGGTAGAGTTGGTGAAAAAGGTTTTAGTGATGCTTTTGTTGCTGGTGCACGTGATCTGTTAGGAGTTGCATTAATTATTGGAATTGCTCGTGGAATTGTTGTTGTTATGGACGCTGGGCATATAACAGATACTATTTTGAATTCATCTGCTGAAGCTGTAAAAGGTTATTCTGCAGTAGTATTTATTAATGTAATGTATTGGATTGAAGTTTTACTTTCATTTTTTGTTCCTTCAACTTCTGGACTTGCTGTATTAAGTATGCCTATTATGGCGCCCTTGGCAGATTTTTCATCTGTTGGAAGAGATCTAGTTGTTACTGCTTTCCAATCAGCTTGTGGGATAGTAAATCTAATTACTCCAACTTCTGCTGTAGTTGTAGGAGGTCTTGCAATAGGAAGAGTTTCTTATGAAAAATGGTTAGCTTTTGTTTGGCCATTATTATTAATCTTATCACTTTTAATTATGGTGGTATTAAGTATTGGCGTAATAATTTAAATATCAAATTAGTGGAGAAAAATAATATGACTAATAATTTAATAAAATCACTAGGTGTTCATTCTGAGGTAGGGAAGCTTCACAAAGTGTTAGTTTGTCGTCCAGGTTTGGCTCATACTCGTGTAACACCGATGAATTGTCATGATCTTTTGTTTGATGATGTTTTTTGGGTAGAGCAGGCAAAAAGAGATCATGCTGATTTTTGTTTACGAATGAGTGAAAGAGGTATTGAAGTTTATGATGTCCATGAATTATTAGCAGAAGTTTTAATGATTCCAGAAAATAGAAAATGGCTTTTAGATCGTCGTATTACTGAAAATTATGTAGGGGTGGGGATGCTCAATGAACTTAAAGGATGGCTATTTGAAATGAAAGCAGTAGATCTTGCTGAATTTCTAATTGGAGGAATTGCTGTTCATGATTTACCATTTAAACCACATGGTATGTTTGGAAGTTATCTTGGTGTAGATGGTTTTGTTATTCCACCTGTTCCAAATACTATTTTCACTCGAGATAATAGTTGTTGGATTTATAATGGCGTAACACTTAATCCTATGCATTGGCAAGCACGTAGACAAGAAACCTTGTTAATGACAGCAATTTATCGTTTTCATCCTTTATTCACTCAAGAACCAATAAATATCTGGTGGGGTAATCCTGATGTTGATCATGGTCTAGCTACATTAGAAGGTGGAGATGTTATGCCAATTGGTAATGGCACTGTATTAATTGGAATGGGTGAACGCTCAACTCCTGAAGCTGTAGGTCAAGTGGCAAAATCATTATTTTCTGCAGGTGCAGCAAAACGAATTATTGCTTGTGAAATGCCTAAATCACGTTCGGCAATGCATTTAGATACTGTATTTAGTTTTTGTGATCATGATATCGTAACTAGCTATTTGGAAGTTGCTTCAATTATTAAATGTTATTCATTACGTCCAGGTGATAAGGCTGGAACATTAGATATTCGTGAAGAAAAGAAAGATCTATTTGAAATTACAGCAGAGTGTCTAGGTATTAAAAAACTCAATGTAGTTTCAACAGGTGGCGATAGTTATGAAAGAGAGCGAGAGCAATGGGATGATGGTAATAATGTTTTTGCATTAGAACCAGGTGTAGTAATTGGTTATGAAAGAAATACTTTTACTAATGATAAATTGCGACAAGCTGGTATAGAAGTTATTACCGTAAGTGGTTCAGAATTAGGACGTGCGCGTGGTGGAGCTCATTGTATGACTTGTCCTATTCAAAGAGACCCTGCTAATTAAACATAAAAATATAGAGCAATATACTCTAAGGAGATAAGTAATGGCATATAATTTACGTAATAGAAGTTTTCTAGCTATTAAAGATTTTAATCAGTCTGAGATTAAATTTTTGTTGAAATTATCAGCTGATTTAAAATCTGCTAAATATGCAGGTACTGAACAAAAACGTTTAAATGGGAAAAATATAGTATTAATTTTTGAAAAAGATTCTACTCGAACAAGAATTGGGTTTGAAGTTGCTGCTTACGATCAAGGAGCAAATGTTACTTTTCTTGGACCAACAGGTTCTCATATAGGTCATAAAGAAACTATTAAAGATACTGCAAGGGTACTTGGTAGGATTTATGATGGAATAGAGTATCGTGGGTTTGGTCAAAAAATAGTAGAAGAAATTGCTGAACATGCTGGTGTACCAGTTTTTAATGGTTTGACTAATGAGTATCATCCTACTCAATTTTTAGCAGATGCATTAACAATGAGTGAACATAGTGAAAAGCCAATTAATGAAATTATTTATTGTTTTATAGGTGATGCAGAGAATAATATGGGTAATGCATTATTAATTGGTGGTGCTAAATTAGGAATGGATGTACGATTATGTGCACCCAAAGAGTGTTGGCCAAGCTTTGAGATAATAGAATATGCTCAAAAGCTTGCTATTGAAACAGGTGCTAGGGTCTGTATTACAGATGATTCTACAAAAGCTGTAAAAGGGTGTGATTTTATTTACACTGATGTTTGGGTGTCTATGGGTGAATCTGCAGATAAATGGCAGGAGCGAATTAATTTATTAAAGCCATATCAAGTAAATTCTGAACTTATGATGAAAACGGGAAATCCAAAAACTAAATTTATGCATTGTTTGCCTTCTTTCCACAACACTGACACAACTATGGGAATGGAAATAAAAGAAAAGTTTGGATTAGATTGTATGGAAGTAACAGATGAAGTATTTGAATCAAAAGCATCTATTGTTTTTGACCAGGCAGAAAATCGTATGCATACTATAAAAGCTGTTTTAGTTGCAACTTTAGGAGATTAATTATGTTAATTGTAATTGCTCTTGGAGGTAATGCTTTATTAAAGCGTGGAGAACCATTAACAATAGAAAATCAGCGTGCTAATACAAAAATTGCAGCAAAATCAATTGCTGAAGTTATTGCAGCTGGACATAAGGTTATTATTACGCATGGTAATGGACCGCAAGTTGGTTTATTAGCTCTTCAAGGTGCTGCTTATAAACAAGAAGAAGCTTATCCTCTTGATGTACTAGGTGCAGAAACTGAAGGAATGATAGGTTATTTAATTGAACAAGAGCTTGAAAATGCTTTGCCTTCAGGGCACCAAGTAGCAATGTTACTAACACAAATTGAAGTAGATTCAAAAGACCCATCTTTTAAAAATCCTTCAAAACCAGTAGGTCCAATTTATAGTAAAGAAGAAGCAGATATTCTAGCTTCAAAGTTTGGATGGAGCGTTGCAGTTGATGGCAAAAATTATCGTCGTGTTGTTGCATCACCTGAACCTATTTTAATTCCTGATATCTCTGTTATTGAAATACTTTTGAAACATAATATTATTGTTATTTGTGCAGGGGGAGGAGGTATTCCAATAGTTCGCCAAGCAGATGGTAGTTCAATAGGTGTTGAAGCAGTAATTGATAAAGATAAAGCAAGTGCATTATTAGCAAAAAAACTTGGAGCAGATATGTTACTAATGCTTACGGATGTTGATAATATTTATAAAAACTGGGGAATGGATAATCAAAGTTCTATTGGGAAAATAACCGTATCAGAAATAAGTAATATGTCTTTTGCAAATGGTTCTATGGGACCTAAAGTTGAAGCAGCTTGTGATTTTGTTAATGCAAGTAGTGGAAAAGCTGGTATTGGTACTTTAAAAGATGCCTTAAATATTATTGAAGGAAAGGCAGGGACACTTATTTTTTAAGAAGTAAAAAATTTATTAATTTTATAGTACTATGGTATCAATATATAATAATAAATAGAATATAAAATTATTTAGATTAAAAAATAAAGTAGGAGTTTGTTTTGAAAAATATATTTTTATCAATAGTAGCAGCTATAGGATTTTATTTCCTTTCAAATATTTTTTTTACAACACAACACTCTATTTTAATAGCTTTAATTACACTTTTTGTAATCTTATGGACAAACGAATCTTTGCCAATTGGTGTGGTTTCATTACTACCTATTGTGTTATTTCCTGCTTTTGGAATTTTGGATATAAAAAGTGCAGCAGTTAATTATTCTAATACAACTATTTTTTTATTTATGGGTGGTTTTATGATTGCAATTGCCACTCAAAAAATAAACTTACATAAATATATTTCAAATAAGTTATTAACTATTTTTCCAAATACTCCAAGGGGAATGATTTTCTCCTTATCAATAACAGCAGCACTTCTAAGCTCTGTTTTATCAAATTCTACCACTGCATTACTTTTACTTCCTATTGCTATATTTTTAACTGAAAATCTAAAATTTAAAGCAAGACTTGCCCTTTCAATTGCATATGGTTGCAGTATTGGAGGAATTATCACACCAATTGGAACGCCACCAAACTTGATATTAATGGGATTTATGCAACAGCATTCCCTTGAGCCTATTTCATTTATTCAATGGATGATTTTAACAGGCCCATTGGCTTTATTAATGTTGATTATTGTTCCTTTTCTTTTATCATTAGGATTAAGTGACATTGTTCTTGATAAAAAAATAAAAGAAAAAGAAGTCTTATTAGCAAATCAAAAAAGACTGCTATTTATTTTATTAGGTTTAATTATTACACTTTTGATAAACTCGAAAATTGAACCCTATTATTCAGGGCTAGGTTTAGATGAAACAGCAATACTTCTTAGTTTTGGACTTTTGATGTTCGTTCCAAAAATTGGATTTATACAATGGGAAGATGCTAAAAATATACCTTATGAAATAATCTTCTTATTTGGAGCAGGATTTACAATAGCAGCTGCTTTTTCAAAAACAGGCCTTGCAAGTGAAGTTGCAAATTATATGTTGTCTTTGACAGATTTACCAGTGATTTTACTTATTTTAATAGTTGCAAGTTTAATTACTTTTACAACTGAAATCACATCAAATACAGCACTTATTTCAATAGCTTTGCCAATAATTTATTCACTTGGAGAAGTTGCAAATATAAATATGACACTAATTCTAATGGTAGCCACAATTTGTGCCTCATACGCATTTATGCTTCCAATTGCAACTCCACCAAATGCAATAGCTATGAGTAGTGGTGCCGTTAAAGTAAAACAAATGGCAAGTTTTGGATTTTTTATAAATATTATTGCAATTTTAATGGTGACATTTGTTGCTTTGGTTTATTGGCAACATTTTTTGTAAAATAAAAAATATTTTTATCTTTTTTATTTTAAGTTTTGTCTTGGAAATGAACTTTCATTTTGTTATTATGTTTTGAAAATAGTAAATAAATCCTATTGAGCAAGTATGAAATCTTTATATTGTTTAGCAGTGTTGTAGCTAATAGCAGCTGTTTTTGCAACACTATAAACTGTAATATCTTTATCTTCAAATCTTAATATATTTACTGCATTTGTAATTGCATCTCTACTTTTTTTTCTTTTTGCAATATTCGCTTTATTTGTAGCCTTAATTTTCTTTGGGGTACACGATAATATTGATTTCTTAAATTCTTCATTAAATCTCTCATATAACGACATATCATTTTGAACTAAGATTCTTTGAATATTGTTAAATTCTTCGTTTGTTATTGTTATTCTCATATGTTTCCTGTCTATTTTTTTGGGGCAGAATTATACAAAAATAAGCTTAATTATATCTCAAATTGTTATAACATTATGAAATAAATTAAAAAAAAGAATTTATCTATTTTTTTATTCCCAAGCTAAAACTTGGGAATAGTTTTTATTTTTTATAAATAAAATTAAAAATTATTTTGATGTGGTTTGAATAGATAAGATTTTGTAACTTAGATATATAAATGCTATTCCAGTTAGCCCTTGAATATTCTTTTTTATATATGTTGATTGAAAAGCTTTTGCGCCTTTTCCTAATAGAAATATAAAACAAGTAAACCAAATAAGAATACAAGAAGTATGAATAGATACTAAAGTAAAAATATCAGATGCTTGAGCTGTTTTAAAATCAATAAGTTGTGGAAATGCAGCTAAATAAAACATTGAAACTTTTGGATTTAACATTTGAGTTAAGAAACCTTCAATAAAAAAGATTTTATAAGTTCTACTTTTATCTTTTTTGATTGGCTTATCTAAAACATCTTTCAATTGCTTTTCTTTTTTAAATAAAGAATATAAGGCTTTAAGTCCTAAAAATAGTAAGTATAAAGCTCCTATAACTTTTATCAGCATAAATAAATTTGCAGAAGATAAAACGATAGCAGATAAACCAAAAAAAGATAATGCACCATGTACATATGTTGCACAGAATATACCAAAAAGATTGCTCATTGCGCTTTTTCTACCATATAAAGGAACAGTTTTCAGAAAAAGTACACTATTTGGCCCGGGGGAAATTACTAATAGTATTGAGATTGTTGCGAAAGTAAGTATTGTTTCTATATTCATTTTTGACCTTATAAAAATTTAAAAAAGAAATGATAGCTAATTATTATTGTTTATCTTTATTTATTTTGTATAATTTATTAATTTTTTTTGTAATTCAGCTATAAAAATATTAAGAGCATTTAGCTATAATTCTTACCATGCAAAATATATTAAAAAAACTAGACTTAATTGATTATATAGATACTTTTTCAAAGCTTATGGCTAGAGAAAAATCTATTATTTTAGAAGGTGATATAAACCTTCATTACAAACTTATAAATGAATTGTCAAAATTTGACATAAAAGCTCCAAATAAAATTGAAAATTTGGATTCACCTTTAATGCATATCCAAAAGCAGGGTATATTAAAAATTGATGATATTTTTGAATTTATCAAAATAATAAATTATTTTAGATATTTAAAAAAATTTAATTTTGATGGAAAACTTGCTGAGTGGATTGATAAAATTATCATACCAAATGACATTGTAAAGATTTGTGAATATTTTGATGATAAAGCGAATTTAAGAGATGGTGTAAATGAAGATTTTGACAATATCAAATATGCTATTAATAAGAATAAAGAGACTATCAAACAAAATTTATATAAGATTATAAATTCTACAAAAATTAGATCATATTTAGTGGATTCACAAGTTCATTATATAAATGGTGAAGAGGCTTTACTTGTAAGAGGAGGTTTTAATCATGTCTTAAGTGGTTCAGTTATAAATAGATCTAATTCTGGATTTTTTTATGTTGTTCCTCATAGTATTAGTGAATTAAAACAAAAACAAAGTGATCTAAAAAATAAGCAAGAAGAGATTTTATTTAAAATTTGTAGAGAAATATCTTCATTATTTGAAAAAAATCTTTTGTTTTTAAAGTTTATAAACAAAGAATTTGATAGATTTGATCACTATCAATCAAGGCTATTTTTCTCAAAAATAAATGATAAAAATTTTATATTACCTTCAAAAAACAATGTTAATAAATTAGTTGATTTTTGCCATCCAGCCTTACATAATGCAAAGCCTATTAGTATTGACTTTACAAAATCCGTTGTGATGATAACAGGAGTAAATGCAGGGGGAAAAACAATGATGTTAAAATCAATTTTAACAGCTGTTTTCTTATCAAAGTATTTGATTCCATATAAAGCTCATCATGATACAGTTGTAACAAACTTCAAGTCAATAAATGCAGTTTTAGATGATCCTCAAAGTGTAAAAAATGATATTTCTACCTTTGCAGGTCGTATGGTTGAATTCTCAAAATTATTTGGAAGTAAAAATGCAATCGTTGGAGTAGATGAAATAGAACTTGGAACTGACTCAGACGAAGCTGCTAGTTTATTTAAAGTAATAATTGAAGAGCTGATTCAAAGAGATATTAAAGTTATTATTACAACTCACCATAAAAGACTAGCTGCACTTATGGCTGCAAATGAAAATGTAGAGTTAATAGCAGCACTTTATGATGAAGAAAATCAAAAACCAACTTATGAGTTTTTACAAGGAACAATTGGAAGATCTTATGCTTTTGAAACAGCTTCTAGATATGGAATACCTCATAGTGTTGTAAAAAGAGCAAAAGAGGTTTATGGTGATGATAAAGATAAATTAAATGAACTAATTGAAAGAAGTAGTTCATTAGAAAGAGAATACAAACAAAAAATTGCAAAACTTGATGAAGAAATAGCAAATATGCAAAGAATCTCTGGAAATCTAAAAGATCAAAAAGAAAAGTTAGATGAACATATTTATTCAGAAAAATCAAAACTACATAAAGAGTATAATGATGCAAGAGATGAAGCCAAAAAAGCTATCAAAGCAAAACTTGTAAGTGAATCACATCAACATTTAAATATTGCCCATAAAAAAGCAGTTGAGATTAAAACTGAAAAAGTTCAAGAGGCAGTTCTTTTAAATGTAGGTGATAGGGTAAAATATAGAAATACAAAAGGTGTAATTGTTTCTATAAAAGGTACAAAAGCATTTATTGAAAATGATATGGGAATGAAAGTTCAAGTATTATTGGCTGATTTAAGTAGAAGTGGAAATCCACCTCCAAAAATACCTACAAAAAAAGCAACTGTAACTATACAAAGACCAGAAACGGGAAGTATAAAACTTGATTTACATGGACAAAGAGCTGAAGAAGCACTTGAGAATCTTGATAAGTTTTTATCTGATGCACTGTTGTCAGGCTTTGAAGAGGTTTTAGTTTACCATGGAATAGGTACAGGAAAACTTGCTTTTGCTGTTAAAGAGTATTTAAAAAAACATCCAAAAGTAAGAGGCTTTGAAGATGCTCATCCAAGTAGTGGAGGCTTTGGTGCTAAAGTGATTAAGCTTTAGTTTTTCACTCACCTTGCTCTTTTAAATAAATATCAGTTAAAATGTATTGGTATTTTAGAAAATAATTTATGATAAATAAGGATTTATGATTATGTATAACAAATTAGAACCAATTAATAAAATTACGGATAAAGAAGTATCAATTAAAGAAATTATGGATTATTCTTTTGCAAAAGAGCAAATGAATTCTCCAATCACAATTTCAGAGTTTTATGAAGCATGTAAAGATTATCCAATCTTTTTTGTAAAAGATGCTAGTAATTTATGGATGGCTACAGTTATGTTAGGTTATAAAGAAAAAGAAAATACTTTTGTTGATGAAAAAGGTACTTGGACTAAACATAAATATATTCCAGCTCATATTAGAAGATACCCTTTTATCTTTGTTACAGATGATAAATCATCACAATTAACATTGGGTGTTGAAAAAGATTATAAAATCAAAACACCAAAAGATGGAAATAGAAAATTATTTGATAAAGATGGAAATAATAGTAAGTTTCTAAATGGAATCTTAAGATTTTTAAACCAATATCACAAAGATTCGCTAGAAACATCTTCTTTCATAAAACAATTAGCTGAGTGGGAACTTTTAGAAGAAAAAAATGCAAAAGTTATTGTTTCAAAAGATGAGCAATACAATATAAATGGATTTTATGTAGTAAATGAAGAAAAATTAAAACACTTAAGTAAAAAAAGAAAAGAAGAACTTTTTAATAAAAATGCAATTCCTTTGATTACCGCACATTTAATATCATTATCAAATATTAAAAGATTCTCATAATATAAAACTTTCTAAATAAGCTAAAGTTCAATCTTGAAAAAAGATCGAACTTTAGAACATACTTTTAAAATTTAGAGTTATATAAGTGATTTTACAAACTCTTCCATAGTTTTATTAGCTGTTTCATTTGGTGCTTCCAAAAAACTTAAAACAAATGAATGTTCTAACTCACAAACGCCAATACTTCTAGGTCTAACTGCTAAAACTTCAGGAGTTGGTAACTCTTTTCCAAAACAAAATATTATATTTTTTGCAGCTTTTATATTTGGATTAATCTCACCATCTTTTAAAGATGATGTGTGTTTATATTGATCAAAAATAGCTATAAAAGCAATTACTGGATGAGCATCTATTTTTACTTGAAGTGCTGAAATTATTTCATCTACACTTTTGTATTGTAATTCATCTTTTTTATATTCGATTTCAAATATATGATATTTTTCTTTAAAAATTTTTTGTTTCATTTTTTCCCTTTTATTTAATTTAATGAAGTAAACGATTTTATTGCACAAGTCATTCTATCTTCTATGTCATTCCCGTCTAAATTCATATAGTCTGATTGAATTTTATATACTAATTTATTGTTATATTTAAATTCGAATAGTAAATATCCAGCATATGATTTAGCATCATTATTCTTTTTACCTTTATCTTCTTTATCATTTTCATAAATATAGTAGTCAATTAATAGCTTTTTATCATCACTATTTATTTGAGTATTTGTATCTATAATATAAGTTTTTATGATTTTTTCTAGTTTTTCATCAGCTTGTTCTTTTGTTAAAATACTCACTAAATTGCTTTTCATATATTTAGAGTATTCAATTGATGAGTTAAATGTGTAGTTATTTGTTTTTAGTGCGTTGATAGCTTCTTCTATTGGTTCTTCAATTAATATTTTTTCAAATGTAGTTGTTTTGGATTGGCATTCAATTCTTTTTGTTTTTATACTTTTATTTGCTTGTTTATATACACCATAAGCTACGAAAGTCATTATTAATAATAAAATTATAGGTAGAATTTTGTTCATTATTTTTATATCCTTTAAAAAGTTTAATGGATATTATCAAATAAAGAATAATAAGTCAATATTATTCTTTATATATAAGTAAATATTATGATTTTATTAGATTTTTTCTATTCCAATATTAATAGAAGAACTTGATGTTTCAATTTTGTCTGTTAGAATGATTTGTTTTGAGTCTATTTTTTTCTCTTTTATTAAATAATTTTTAATATTTAATATTCTATTTTTTGCTATTTCTTCAAGCTCTTTTAATTCTGCTTTTTCTTTTATAACTTCTTTTTCAAGATCTTCTTTTTTTAGAGTAGCATCTTTAGGATTGTCTTCTAAATATTTTTTCTCTTTTAAAGCATATTCTTCTTTTTGTTTATCATACGAAGCTGATATTTTTATTGCTAAATCTTGTTTAGCTGTTAATATTTGAGAAATTTTATCTAATGTCTCTTTTTGAATAGGAGTTATTTCATCGTGTGCTAAATCAAAATCAACACTATTTATCTCATCTGGACTAAAGTTAAATATTGCTCCAAGAAGTGAAAATGGTGCTGTTACAGCTTTTGTCATAAGATTTACAAAGGCATTCCATACTATTGAACCTATTGAGAATGTTGGATCATCCACATTTCCTGAAACTGGAAGTTTAATATCAATAATTCCTTGTGAATTTTTAAGTAAAGTAACTGCTACATCCAAAGGTAAAGAAACAGCATCAGGGCTTTGAACTGATTTACCTAATTCTAATTTAGAAATAGTGATATTATTTTTAGCATCAAGATTTGATTTTTCTATATTGTATTTTAAATCCATATCTAACTTACCACTATTTATTTCCCTACCTACAAATTTACCTGAATATGGTGTGAAATTAGAAATAGCTATATTATTAAAAATCATATTTATATCTGTTAATACTTTTATATTAGTAGGATGAACAATTCCAGTGATTTTTGCAACACCGTATTTATCCACAACACCATTTACATTTAAAGTTGTTGTACTTGATTTTGTATTTTTAAATTCTGATATTTTTCCATTTAGTTTAGTAACTACTGTTTTAAAAGGTACTGGTAAGTTTTTATCTTCAAAAGAAAAAAGAGCATTATTTATATTTATGGGTCCTATATCTAGTTTTGTTTGCGCAGAATCATCTTTACTATTTGACTCTACTTTTTTATTTTCAACTACTTTTGTTACTGGCTTTGAAGCATTTGTTTTTGGAAGTGTTATTGCAATATTTGGATTATTTAAATCTGTTTTTTCGATTTTGAATCCAGAATTACTATTTGATAATTTTTTGATTTGAAGGTCTATCTTTTTAGCTTCAATTTTTGTATTGCTACTTGTATCTAGAAAATCAAGATCTGGCTCTATTAGTTTTACTAAATCTATTGCTATTTTATCATTTATTTTTGATAGATTATTCACATAAAGTTCAATGTTATTTGCATCGATTTTAAGATTATTAGTATTATCAACAAATTTTACTGTAGGTTTTAAAAGCTTAATTTCTTTCAAAGAAATATTTGAATCATTAATAGAAAATGAATTTAAATCTAAATTTATATTAGAAGTTTTAATATTCATTTTAGATTTTTCATCATCAAAATCAATAGTAGGTGTTTTCAAATTTATAGAATTAACAGAAGTTTTTGATCCTTCTATAGCTAAGGTATTTACATCAAGATCTATTTTTGCTGTTTTAACACTCATTTTAGATTGTTTATCATCAAAATCTAAAGTTGGTGTTTTCAGACTTATAGATTTTATTGAAGTTTTTACTCCTTCAATAGCTAATGTATTTACATCAAGATTTATAGAAGAAGTTTTTACATTTATTTTAGATTTTGTATCATCATACTCAATACTTGGAGTTTTTAAACTAATAGTAGAAATAGATGTTTTAGAATCATTTACAAGTAAACTGTTTATATTTATATCTATATTTGGAGTTTTAACACTCATTTTAGATTTATTATCATCAAAATTTAAGCTAGGTGTTTTTAGTGTTATTGAGTTTATTGATGTTTTACCATTATCTATTTTAAAACTATTTAATGCGATATCAGTTTTTTTTGTAAGTAAAGAAAAATTTGCTTTTTTATCATCTAAAACTAAATTATCTTTTGAAATTTCTATTTTATTTATATCTAGTATATTTTTTTTAAGAGTTAATTTATCAAGATTTATATTTGCATTTTTAGAGTTAATTGATAATTTATTTTTATTGTCATTGTAGCTCAAGTTTGGATTTGTAAATTTTAATGAAGTTAAATCTATATCTGAATCTACGATTTTTAAATTATCAAGATTTACATTAAAAGCTTTTGTTTGGGCAATACTATCATTTGTTTTATCATCAAAGGTAAAATCACTATTGTTGATTTTTATATTTTTCAAGCTAATAGTCCATGGTTTTGAAGATTCTGTTTTCGTTTCTTTTATTTCAACTTTTAACTCTTCTTGAACTATTTTATTTTCACTTAGATTTTTTTCTTCTGCTTTTGCAACTTGTTCTTCAGATACTTTTTTTTCTTCTTTAATTAAATTTGCAAAATTTAATCCATCTTTAGATGAAATCATATTTACTTTTAATGCATCAAAATTTATATCTTCTACTCTAATATTTTCTCTATCTAGATTAAAAACAAAAGTTTTAATATCTAATTTTAAGAGATTTAAAATATCAGTTTCATTTTGTTTTAAATTTATATTATTAAATTCAAATTTATCACTATTTATATTTAAAGCAAAATCTTTATTCGCATGAAAATCATAGTTTAGTAATAAGTTAAGATTTGCATTTTCATCTAAATCAAAATTTAATAAATCTTTTTTATAAGCTAAAAGTTCTTTTAATCTTAAATCTTCAATTGAAATTTTCCCGTAACCTCTAAATGGCTCTAATTTAAAAGCTCCACCAATTGTGATATTTGTATTTTCATTTAATTTAAGTTTTAAATCATTTGAAGAAAGAATATCATTAAATGTTCCTAAATCATACAAAGTATAATTTATATTTTTTAAGCTTAGGCTATAAGGGTTTTCTTCTTGATTTATGTAGTTTATATTTGCATTCTCTAATGATAATTTAGAAACTAAAAAATTTAACATTTTAGAATTGTCATCTTCTTCTTTTTCTTCTTCAGTTTCTTTTGATGGTTTTACAAGTTTTGTTAAGTTTAGTTGACCATCTTTTTCTTCAATAACATTAACTAAAGCATCCACTAATGAGATGTTTTGAAAGCTTACATTTAAATTTTCAATTGATTTCAATACTCCAAAATCTATAGTAAACTCTTTAAATGAAATTGTAGGTGTTTGGTTTGAATCACTTAATTTAAAATTATGAATTTTTAGATTGAAAGTAAAAGGATTAAATTCAATTTTTTCAATAGTTGTTTTTTGTGTTAGATTTTCATCCAAATTTTTCACTAACTGGTCTTCTAAAATAGTAGGAATAATTTTAAATCCTATGGTTATATAAATAGCTAATGTAAAGCAAAGCCAATAAAATGATTTTTCTAGTTTTCCCATAGGGCAATCCTTTTTTTGTGAATAACAAGTGTAAATTTAAATTATTATAACAAAATAAAGCTAAGTTAGATAAAATTCCATTAACAAAAAGGATACATAAAATGACTATTATAGAATTATTTCAAAAATTATTAAGATTTAAATCAATTACACCTTCAGATGATGGAGCATTTGATTTCATCGAAGAATATTTAGGCGATACATGGACTTGCATAAAATTAGATATGGAAGGAGTAAAAAATAGATTTTATTATAAAAAATTTAATGAAAATTCTCAACATCTATGTTTTGCTGGTCATATCGATGTGGTTCCTGTAGGAAGTTCATGGGAAATAGACCCATTTGCTGCAGAAGTTATTGATGGAGTAATAACAGCTAGGGGTACACAAGATATGAAAAGTGGAGTTGCAGCTTATTTATATGCTTGTAAACATGCAAAAAATTTTGATGGAACACTAAGTATTTTAATGACAAGTGATGAAGAAGGTGAGGGAACTTACGGAACTATAAAAATGCTTGAACATCTAAAAGAAATAGATTTTATTCCAAACTATGCAGTCGTAGCAGAACCCACTTGTGAAGAAGTATTTGGAGATGCTATAAAAGTAGGCCGAAGAGGAAGTATAAATGGATACATCACAATAAAAGGTAAACAAGGACACGCTGCATATCCTGAAAAATGTATAAATCCAGTTCATAATTTTGCACAAATTTTACCTCAAATAGCTGGACACAATCTAGACAATGGAGATGAGTATTTCGCACCATCAAAAATGGTTATCACAGATATAAGAGGTGGAATGGAAGTTACAAACGTAACACCAAATGAACTAAAACTAATGTTCAATGTGCGAAACTCAACAAACACAACAAAGCAATCTGTAGAAGCCTTTATAAATGAAAAACTAAAAGGCTTAACATATGATTTTAGAACAACACAAGGCTCTTTCCCATTTGTAACAAACAAAGAATCAAAAGTAGTACGTGCAATGGAAAACTCAATCAAAGAAGTTTTAGGAGTAACAACAAAACACTCAACTCACGGTGGTACAAGTGATGCAAGATATTTTGGAGCATTTGGAATCGAAGCTATAGAATTTGGTGTTATAAATGACACTATTCATAGTACTGGTGAGAGAACTACTGTTAAAGAAGTTGAGGGATTGACTGCTGTGTTTGAGGATTTGATTCGGAAGTTTTAATAGAATATAAATTACAAATTCTTGTGTTATAATGGATAAAAAAATAGAAAGGAATCAAAATAAAATGAATAAAGAAGATATATTAGAAGTGCTTAAAAGTAAAAAAGCTTCATATCACTTAAAAAACTTTATATTATTTGGTTCTGTTTCTTCTGCAACAAATACAAAGCATAGTGATATAGATATAGCATATATTGAAGATGATAAAACAAGATTGAATTTTGAAAGTTACTTAAAACTAGAAAGTGAACTAGAGAAAATATTTAATGCTAAAATTGATTTAATCAATTATAAAAAATTTAATCCACTTATTAAACTACATTCAGAAAAAGATTTTATATATGTTTGATAGTAAAAATGTATTATACATACTCACAATGCTTGAAGCAATCGAAAAGATTTTTATTTATTCTGCTGATTTCAAAAATGAAGAAGAGTTTTATTTAGCAAATAAACAATTAAATTTTAATGCAAGTGTAAACTTACTAATAGCAATAGGTGAAGAAAATAAAAAAATTAATGAAGAGTTAAAAACATCAAATAAAATCAATTGGAAAAATTTATCAGCTATGAGAGATAAAGTTTCACATAACTATCGAGGAATTGATGAATCAATGGTATGGGAAATTATAAAAGATTATCTACCTACTTTAAAAGTCTTATTGATAGAAATGTTACCTAAAATTGAAAATAGTGAAATGTATATCAACGAAGCATTAAAAACTCAATATTATGAAGAGTTACATTATTTGAAATAAATGATGATGTTTTGCTGCATAGCGAAGTTTTAAAAAAGGACTAAAAAATGGAAGATAACTTAACAAGATGTAGACAAAGATTTGCTAACTATAAAAAATCTTTAGGGCATTTAAAAACTACTGTTGAAAAAGAAGATTTAAATGACATAGAAAAAGCAGGGCTTATACAGTTTTTTGAAGTTACATTTGAACTATCTTGGAAAGTAATGAAAGATTTTTTAACTGCTGAGGGATATGAAGTAAAAAGCCCACGGGAGAGTATAAAAACTGCTTTTGAATATGGATTAATAGAAAATGGAACTTTATGGCTTGAAGCACTTGAAAAAAGAAATCTTGCATCTCACACTTATGATGATAAAATTCTTGATGAACTTGAAGAGTTAATTATTCATACTTATTATCCACTTTTCAATGATTTAAAAGAAATTTTAAAGAAAAAATTATGATAGGACTTTCACCAAAAGAGCTAGAAATCCTACAAAATGTATTCAAAAAGTTTGATGATATAAAAGAAGTCATACTTTTTGGTTCACGAGCTTTGGGTACACATAAAACTGCCTCTGATATTGACCTTGCCATAAAAGGCAATGTTGATATAAACACTCTTTCAAAACTAAAATACACCCTTGAAGAAGATACAAATTTGCCTTATTTTTTTGATGTTGTGATTTATGACAACCTTGATAATTTGGAATTGAAGAAGCATATTGATGAGTTTGGAAAAAAAATCTATTAAATCTTTTTTTGTTATTTTTAGATATTATCTTTTTTAAATAATTTTACTTGGAAATATAATGAGACTACTTTTTATCTACTTTTATAAAGATTTTGGAACTTTTGAAAAAGGTTCAATAATTCACCTATCAAAAAAATATAAATTTACTACTGATGAAAAAAAATCTACTGAAAATAGATTTTATTTCAAAAAGGAAGAAAATCTCAATTTTATAGAAGATTTTTATTCTAATAATATTGATATTGGCGTACTTATAGGAGAAAATGGAACAGGTAAAAGTGTACTTTTAAACTCTATTAGAGATAAAAATAATGAGTATTCTATTTGTGTTTATGAAGAAGAAAATGGATTTTATTGTTTTTCAAATCAAAAAGAAATTTTTATAGAAAATCAGAAAATTACAGAAAAAGAGTTAAATTATATTTATTATACTTCTTTGATTGATGCTTTTGATAATGATATAAATGATAAATACAATATTTCAAATAGAGCTTTTTTAAAAAAACATGATGAAAAAAATTTAGATATAAAACTTAGTCTTATTGAAAATGACGATATCCAAAAATACTTCAAAATGGAACAAAAGATTAATTATGATGTAAAAATTAATGGATTAAAATAAATTATAATGATAAGTTTTTTTCCCAATTAAAAGAAAAAATTTTTCAAAAAGAGTTTGAAAATATTTATCCAATATATATAAATAATATAAAAAGTAAAATAAAGATTATAGATGAAAATCTTTTTACATCTAAAGATGATAAATTTTATAATTATATTTTTAAGGTAATTGCTAATAGTTTTTCCAATGAAAATTTATTTGGACACATGATAGAAAATAGAGATTTTTACTTAGTAAATAATTTTGATTTCTTAAATAAAATTAATCAAATCATAAATAGAAAGATTAATGAAAAATTAGATGATGGATTTAAAGAGCAGATAAAACAAATAAAATTATATTTTGAAAATAATAGTGTAAAAAATAGTTTTCATAAGATTTATATAATCAAATAAAGAATTTGACAAAATGATAAATTTACTTTACATTTTCTCCAAATATCCCATAAATGATAAGTAACTTTACCATTTTGACTTAAAACATTAAGAAGGACATTTTATTATGAACGCAATAGAATATATAAAAGAACATCATAGTAAAGACTCAATAATCACAAAAGATATTGTATTAGCAAAGTTTTGTGCCCTTGAAAATAACTATAAACACTCTTTTGTCATTCCTTGCAATCTTTTGAATATTGTATATAGTGGTACAAAGATTTTGCATACAGTTGATAGTGATATAGAAGTTCAAGCTGGTGAGGCTTTTTTTATTACTAAGGGTGAATATGTTATGAGTGAAGTTGTTGGGGAAAGTGAATATAAGTGTTTATTGATATTTTTTGATCATCACTTAAGCCGAAAACTTTTATCTGAACTTCCTTTTAAACTTAATGCTAATAAAAATATTGATACAAAAAATATATTCAAATTTGAAGTTGATGCATTTTTACAAAATACAGCTGATACGTTGAAACTTTATTTAGAAGATAAACCTAAATTTAGTGAAGAGTTAATTAGTTTAAAACTAAAAGAGTTGATACTTTTGATTTTAGGTACAGATTCTAAAGAAAATTTTATTAGTTTTTGTCAAAATCTAATTTTAGATAAAAGTGATTTAAAAAGCTTTATGGAAAGTAACTTTGAAAAAGATTTGAGTATTGAAGAGTTTTCAAAACTAAGTGGTAGAAGTCTTAGTGGTTTTAAAAGTGAGTTTAAATCTATATTTAATGAATCTCCAATGCAATGGATTTTGAAAAAAAGAGTTGAAAAAGGAAAATTTTTGATTCAAGAACTTGGCTATGATGTTGGAAGTGCAGCTTTGAGTGTAGGGTTTAAAACTCATGCTCATTTTAGCAGAGTTTACAAAAAACGCTTCAATATTAATCCTAGCTATATAGACAAATAGTTAAACTTCTCAGATAAACAATATATAAAAATAACTGATATACTTTTCATATAAACAAAAAAAGGAAAAATATGAAAAAAATAGCATTATCATTAATAACAACAGCAATTTTAGGTTTTGCAAGTACTCTTACAATAGAGGGATTTTCTTCACCTGAAAGCACTATTGTAAATAAAAGTGATTTATATGTATCAAATGTTGGAAAAGAGTTAAAACCAACTTTAAAAGATGCAGATGGATTTATTTCAAAATTAGATGTAAATGGAAAAATCAAAGAGTTACATTTTATAGATGGATTAGACGCACCAAAAGGTATGGGAATAGTTGGAAATACTCTTTTTGTGACTGATATTGATACTTTAAGAGGTTTTGATTTAAAAACTAAAAAAGAAGTTTTTAATGTAGTTTTCGAAGGTGTGAATTTTTTAAATGACATTACAGTAAAAGATTCAAATACTTTATTTATAAGTGCTAGTGATACAAGTGCGATTTATGAAGTAGATATTTCAAAAAAAAGCTATAAAAAACTAATTGATTTCACTGTAGCAAATGGACTTTTTTATGAAAATGGTATTTTGTATGCAGCCCAACTTGGAAGTAGTACTCAAAATATGTTTGATGGAAAAGGAAAGTTATATCAAATCGATTTAAAAAACAATAATAAACTAACACAGCTAGGAACTTTTGAAGGTGTTTTAGATGGCGTTGATAAAGTTGGGAATAAAGTTTATGTTAGTGATTGGGGAAATGCAGAAAAAACGGGAATTATAAGAGTTTATGATTTAAAAACAAAAGAAGAAAGTATTTTAAAAGCAGAGCTTTTTATGGGTGCTGCTGATTTTTGGATTGATAAAAAATCAAAAAAGATTTTTATACCTCAGATGATAGGAAATAAAGTAAGTATTTATGATTTAAAATAAGATGTAGAAGAGATTAAAAAATCTCTTCTACAAAATATCTATTGTTTTTCACATTGATATGAACATTTGTATCAAATATATCTGATAGATTTTTACTTGTTAAAATATCTTTTTTAGCTCCACTTTTATAAATAGTATTGTTATGTATCAAAGCTACATTTTGTATTTCTTCAAAAATCTCTTCAAGGTGATGAGTTACTAAAATAATAGAGCAGTTTTTTGATAATTTTTGAACCATTTTAATAAAGTTTATTTGTGCTTTTATATCAAGTCCAACTGTTGGCTCATCTAAAATAAAGGCTTTTGGATCGTGAATTAAAGCACGTGCAACTATACATTTTCGCAGTTCTCCTGTTGACATCTCTTTTATATATTTGTCTGCTAGATGTTCTATTTCTAAATATTTCATAGTTTCTTTTGCTTTTTCGTGTTGTTCATCACTAAAATCTTGATGTTTAAAAACTCCAACAGAACTATAATGTCCACTTAAAACTGTAATATATCCTGTTAAAAAAGAACCATTAATTGCAAAATAGTTATGTAAATCATTTGTGATGATTCCTAACTCTTTTTTTAGCTCAAAAATAGAGTAGTTTGATTTCCCTAAAATCTCTTTTTTATAAGGATTTGTTTTTCTTGGATGAATTTCTGATTGAATAAGTTTCATCAAAGTTGACTTTCCACTTCCATTTGCTCCAAGTATTGCCCAATGCTCTTTTTCTTTTATTTTTAATGTAATATCTTTTAAAATAATTTTACTATCATATCCTACATTTATGTTTTCAAAATCAATAATATTCATAAATCTCCTAAATAAATATGTTTTTCAAGATACTACTAGTAAATGTTTAATATAATCCTTAAAATACGATTTATATATAAAGAGAGCAAATGAAAGTTACAAGAATAAAAAAATTAATGATTTCAGGTATTAGTGCTGTTACAAATAATGAATTTGAAATGAGTGAAGAAAATGGGAAAATAGCCCAACTTTGGGAAGATTATTTTGCAAATGATGTTTATAAAAAAACTTTTGACAAATCAAATAGTGATTTTATGTATGGTGTTTATAGTAATTACGATTCAGATGTAAGTGGAAACTATAAAGTAACAGTTGGTGTTGAAGTTACAAAAGCAAAAAATGCAATAGTTATTGAAGATAAAAAATATTTAGTTTTCACAAAACAAGGTGAGCTTCCAATGGTTGTAGTTGAATTATGGGAAAAGATTTGGGATTATTTTGAAAAAAATAGTGATTATGAAAGAGCCTTTGAAATAGATTTTGAAAAATATGCAAAAGAAGATGAAATAGAGATTTATGTTTCTATAAAATAATACAAAATAATTATTATGAATATTATAAAAGAAATTTTACAAAAACAAAAAGCCTTTATTATTGATGGAGCATTGGGAACACAGATTCAAAAAAATGGTCATGATGTCAATGATTCTTTATGGTCTGCAAAGTTTTTAAATGAAGACGTATCAGTTATAAAAGAAGTTCATAAACAATATTTACAAGCAGGAGCTGATTGTATAATCACTTCAAGTTATCAAGCAAGTATTGAAGGGTTTTTAAAAAAAGGTTTTTCCCAAGAAAAAGCTATTGAATTAATAAAATTGTCAATAAATATTGCAAAAGAAGTAAGAGATGAATTTTGGTCAGGGTTTGAAGATAAAGCAAGTAGAGTAGAACCTCTAGTTGCTGCATCTATTGGCCCTTATGGAGCTTATTTGGCTGATGGTTCTGAATATAGTGGCGATTATAAAATAAGTGATGAAGAATTAAAAGATTTTCATAAAAAAAGATTAGAAATCATCCTTGAAACAAATCCTGATATTCTAGCTTGTGAAACTATTCCTTCATTTAAAGAAGCAAAAATTATTTGTGCCTTATTAAAAGAGTATTCGAATATTGCAGTATGGATTACTTTTAGTGCAAAAAATGAAAGTTATACAAATGCGGGCGATGATATAAAAGAGTGTATGACTTATCTTGATAAGCAAGAACATATAAGTGCTGTTGGAATAAATTGCACAGCACCACAATATATTCCAATGCTTATAGAAAATATCAAAAATGTTTGTTCAAAACCAATTGTTATTTATCCAAATGGTGGATCTAAATATAATCCTATTACAAAACTATGGGAAAAAGGTGAGTTAAATGCACAAGAGTATGCAAAACTAGCACATCTTTGGTATACAAATGGAGCAAGGCTTATTGGTGGATGTTGTGAAACTACCCCTAATGAGATTGAATGTATTAGAAAAACATTAATTGTTTAGTATTTGAAAAATGATAATTTAAGAGAAAAATATGAATTTAGAAAAATTAAAAAACGTAGAAGCTGAGTTTTTATTTCATTATCCAAAGGGTTTTGAAGATGAAAAGTTTTTTCCAACTATGAAGAAGTTTAATCCATCAAAACTTGAAGAGTTTACAAAAGAAAGTTTAAAAAAAGAGAACTTTTCAAATCCAAATTTGGTTGTAGATGCTTTTTTTAAGATTATTCAAAAATCTGTTTTAGTTTCTTTGTTTGATAAGTTAAAATTCCGTGATATGTTAGCTGGTTTAACTTCTTATGAAAAAGATATGTTAAGTATAGAATTGTATGAATTATTACATGGAAATCAAAAAAATGGTTTTGAGGGGTTAGTTGAGTTCTTAGCTCAATATAATCTTGCAAAATGGACTGTAATTTCTGTTGTTTTATATTATAACGATAGACAAAAAGAGTATTTTATAAAACCAACTACTACAAAAAATGTAATCAAATATTTTGAATTGCAAAATCTAACTTATAAACCAACTCCAAGTTTTGAGTTTTATAATTCTTATAAAAAAGTATTAAATGAAATGAAAAAAAATGTTCATAAAACACTCAAAATTGACAATGCTGCTTTTACTGGATTTTTAAGAATTGGAATGGAAGATTAATTTTTTCATAGTAAAATATGCATACTAAAATAAAAAAGAGAATAATATGAAAATACCAAATATGATTTATGGAACAGCTTGGAAAAAAGAAAATACAAGTGATTTAGTTTATGAAGCATTAATGCATGGCTTCAAGGGTGTTGATACAGCTTGTCAACCAAAACATTATAGGGAAGATTTAGTTGGTGAGGGTCTTTTAAAAGCTTATGAAAAGGGTATAAAAAGAGAAGATATTTTTCTTCAAACAAAATTTACTCCAATTGATGGACAAGACAAAACTAATATGCCTTATTTAGAAAGTGATGAGATAGAAGTTCAAGTTGAGAAATCTTTTGAAAAATCTAAAAAGAACTTAAAGACTAATTTTATTGATTCTTATGTTTTACATTCTCCTGTATATCCTGGTGCTAAACTTCAAAGAGTGTGGCAAAAGATGGAAGAGTTTTATGATAAAAAAGAAGTAGGGCAACTGGGGATTAGTAACTGTTATGATTTAGATGTTTTGGTTTATTTGTATAATAATGCAAGAATAAAACCAAGTGTTGTTCAAAATAGGTTTTATGCTCAATCAGCTTATGATAAAGAAATCAGAGCTTTTTGTCTTGAAAAAGGAATTGTTTATGAAAGTTTTTGGTCACTAACTGCAAATCCACATATCTTGGCATCTGATATTTTAGAAAATATTGCAAAGAAATATGAAAGAGGTGTTGCAGAAATTTTTTATAAATTTTTAAATCAAATAAATATCGTTCCATTAAATGGAACGACTTCAAAAAAACATATGATTGAAGATTTGAAAATTAGTGAAATTGAACTTTTAGCTGAAGAAATAGAACAAATTTCTAGCTTATTAAAATAGTTAGACTACTAAAACTAGTCTAAGTATTTTGATATTTAGTAAATAAAAATAAACCTATCATTATCAAAGAAAGACCAATGATTGAGATAAAGTTTAAAGAGGTATTTCCTAAAAATATCATTCCACCAAGTAATGCGAAGACTACTTCACTTGCCTGAGTTGCATCGATTGCTGCTATTTCATTTGAATTCTTTGCTATATTTCTTGCATATAAAAATATAGAAGTTGCAAGAACTCCTGAAAGTAGGGCAACAAGTGCTGTGTTTATTATTTGAGAGTTACTTGGGGCTTCTGGATGTATTATTAAAAGTAAAATAAACCATAAAGGCAATGAACCAATCGAAAGTAAAAATACTTTATTAAAAGCGTTGTTTAATAGCTTCGATGTGATTTTAGGAACGTTTTGGTGGTCACCATTTTTTGCTTCCCAAACTAACTGATTTCCAATTGGATAACAAAAAGATGCTACTAAAATAGGAAGTCCACCAAGTAATAAAGCTTTTAAATCAAAAGTATCAATATGAGATAGATTTACTAAGCAAACACCAATAAATATGATTATAGAAAAAGCCCAGATTTTTTTTGGAAATTTTTTACCAAAAAACATCAATATAAAAAGAGTAGAAACAACAGTAAACTGCCACGTTGCAGCTATTACCCAAGCAGGTGAAAAATCAGCACTAAAACATATTAATGCGTAGAAAAATCCAAATCCAATAGTACCACTTATGGTCCAAAAAAGATAGTTTGACATAAATAGTTTATAAATATCAATAAGTCTTTGTATTCCACCTTGAAAAAATAATATCAAAGTTAAAAATAAAATCATAAAAAAGTATCGAAGAGTTGCAGACCAAAGCCAATGCCCACCTGATACACTCATCACCTCATTTAAAATAAATGTGCTTGAAAAAAAAGCCCCTGAAAGAACACCTAATAAAATTAATCTAATCATTGAAATCCAATATTATAATTTATATATAATTTTTAAAAAACTTTAATATAACTAAAGTAAAAAATATTTTTTATTATATACATTAAAATATTAAAAGATATATGTATTTATGGATATAAAATATCAGTTAATGAATAAATTTCACAAAAAGAGACATATAAATAACTAAATTATAGATTTATTGTATATTTTAGAAAATGCTATCACCGCATTTTTTATTTCATCTTCTTCAAAACCTCCAAATCCCATTCTTATTCCCCACCAGTTTTCTTTTTCATAATTATTTGTAAAGTAGATTTTTATTTTTTCTTTTAATGCTTCTTCTTTTAGTTTATTTAAGTCTAAATTTACAGTTGGCTTTATTAAGATTGATAATCCTCCTCCTTGAACCAGTATTTCCATAGTTTCTTTTAAATATTCTTTCAGTAAATCTCTCATAAGATTATGTTTTTTTCTATTTAATGTACGAATTTTTCTTAAATGTTTATCCCAATGTCCATCTTTTATAAAAAGCTCAAGTGTTTTTTGAGTAAATAATGAAACTTTTGAAAAATATGAATCAAAATATTTATCAACTTCTTGAAGTAAAAAAATGGGTAATACCATATATGAAACCCTAAGTGCAGGTGAAAGCGACTTTGAAAATGTTCCTAGATAAACTACTTTTTCATTGTCATCTAAACCTTGTAAGGAAGGTATTGGTCTATTAGAGTAAGAAAGTTCGCTATCATAATCATCTTCTAATATAATTCCATTTTGAGTGTTTGCCCATTCTAATAGTTTCAATCGATTTGATATAGGGATTGAAACTCCTGTTGGGTATTGATGAGATGGAGTTACATAAACAATTTTTGCTTTTGATTTATTAAGTTCATCTATGTTTATTCCATTTTCATTTATAGATATTTTATCTATTTCATATCCATAGTTTTCAAATACTTGGGAAGCCACATAATAACCAGGATTTTCTATGGCAAAAAGATTATTGTCATTTTTTAACATTTTTGCTAATAAGTTCATTGAATCACCAAATCCATTTGTAATTATTACTTGCTCTGCATGACATCTTACACCTCTCGATGAAATAAGATATTTTGCTATTTCTTCTTTTAATCCAAATTCACCTTTTCCATTGGTGTATGCTCCTAAATTAATAGACTCATCAATAGCTTTGTTAAAAACTCTTTTCCATAGTTTTAAAGGAAAAGAATTTTTTGAAAGCCTTGCTGGTGCAAAATCATATTTATAGTTTATCGTTTTTGTATTTTTTTGAATAATAATTGAGTTTTTAGAAGTAAATTCTTTATAAATGGTATCACAAACTATATATCCACTTTTTGGATAACTTTCTATATAACCCTCTGCATAAAGTTGAGTATATGCAGATTCAACAGTAGTTTTACTAAGATTGTAAAGTGAAGATACTTTTCTTATAGAAGGAAGTTTATCCCCAATATTTAGATTGTTTATTATGTCATTTTTTATTTCATTATAAAGTTGAATATGAAGTGGTATTTTATTATTTGCATCTATTATATACATAACTGTCCTTGTAAAATATTAAAAATTTGTCACTTGTAGTAAGTACAGATAAATGTTATATTAACACAAATAAATAAAAAGGTATTTAAAATGAAATCAGTTTTTCAAATAAGAGATTCAATAATTATAGATGATGTTTTATCAAGTGTTGAATATGGAACACTTGCTCTTTGTGTTGATAATACTCCTTATAGTATTCCACTTAATTTTGTTCATGATAAGGAAAGTATTTATTTTCATGGAAGTAAAAAAGGTAAAAAAATGCAAATGATATATGAAAATACAAATGCTTCTTTCAGTGTTGTTCAAAGTTATTCTATTATTCAATCATACTTTAGTTCAAATGACCTTTTAGCTTGTCCAGCAACTCATTTTTTTAAATCTATAATTATAAATGGTCAAATAGAAATAATTGATTCATATGAAGAGAAAGTAAAAGCTATGTCCTTATTAATGGAAAAACTTCAAAAAGAGGGTGGATATAAACCCTTTACTGATAAAGCCTATGAAAAAATGTTAAATGCTGTTGCTGTATATAAATTAAATAAAAAGAACTTAACTGCAAAGTTTAAATTTGGACAAAATCTATCAGATGAACGATTTGATATGGTAATTGAACATTTGAAAAAACGTAATACAAAAATAGATAATGCAACAATAGAAATGATGCTTAATCAAAGAATCTTATAGTTTTTTATTAAAACTTACTTTTTAAAAATTCAATAAAAGTTTCAAAGAGTAGGTTTTTTGATTTATCTTTGTGATAAACAATTTGAAGTTCTCTTTTAAATTCAAAGTTTTTTAACTTTATTTGAAAAAGTTGTTTTTGCTCTAACTCTTTTTTTACAGCATGTTTTGAGATCGCTGTTATGGTGTCTTTATTATCTATCAAAATAGTTTTAATCTCTTCAAAGTCTTGAAGTTCCATAAAAATACTTATGTCTTGCGCATATTTTCCAAGAGTGTTTATAAAAACTTCTCTTGTTCCTGAGCCAGTTTCTCGAAGTATCCATTTTTTATTTATTGTATCTATAAAGACTTCTTTGGGTGCATTTTTATCACTTGTTACAATTATTAGCTCATCATCACAAAGTTTTTGTTTTATTAGATTTGAGTTATTTATATCTATTTCTATTAATCCTATATCTAAATTAGAGTTTAAAATATTTTCAATAATTTTTGTGGAGTTTATAGTTGAAATATCAAATTTTACATCGCTGTATTTTGATAAAAATTCATAATAGATATCTGGCATTAAGTAGTTTGATATGGTTTTACTTGAAGCTATTTTCATATTTCCAGCAAGTTTATTTTTTTGAAATAATTTTTGACTATCTATGATTGCTAAATAGTGTGGGAGTGTTTTTTCTTTGAAAAATCTTCCTCTTTCATTTAATATTAGTTTTTTACCAACCCTATCAAATAGTTGTTCTTCTAATTTATTCTCTAAAGATTTTATAGCTAAGGATATTGCAGATTGGCTGATTTTAAGTTCAAGGGCTACTTGTGTTACTTGGGGATTATCACTTAATTTATAAAAAAAGTTTAATTCTTTTAGTGTCATACATCTATCCTTATTAATTTAATATATCATTATAATAAAAATAATATATTTTACAAATTAAAATCATAAGAATATACTGCTAAATATAAAAAACAAAAGGAAATTTAGTATGGTAGGTATAGTGATAGTTTTATTTTTCACACTTTTAGCAACATTAATATCAGATTTCTCTTTTTTTAAGAACTTAGCAATTAGTCCTTTGATTATTGGTATTTTACTTGGCATTCTTTATGCAAACAGTATTAAAAAGTACTTTCCTCAAAGTTTTGATAAAGGTATTGCTTTTTGCACAAAAACAGTTTTAAGAGCAGGAATTGTTTTATATGGATTTAGATTAACTTTCCAAAACTTAGAAGAAGTAGGGATAGCAGGAATATTAACAGCTTTTTTAATAGTTTCAAGTACTTTTATAATTGGATATTTTGTTGGAACAAAACTTTTAAAACTTGATAGAGAAATTACTATCTTAACAAGTGCCGGAAGTGCTATTTGTGGAGCTGCTGCTGTATTAGCAACCGAGAGTGTTTTAAAAAACCCAGCTTATAAAAGTGCAATTGCTGTTTCTACTGTTGTTGTTTTTGGAACTATCGCTATGTTTTTATATCCATTCTTATTTAAACTTGGGATTTTAGATTTAAGTGATGCAAATATGGGAATATACATAGGTGCAACTTTACATGAAGTGGCACATGTTGTTGGGGCTGGTCAATCTTTGGGAGAAGATGTATCTCAAAATGCAGTAATTGTAAAAATGATTAGAGTTATGATGTTGGCACCATTTTTAATAATACTAAGTATTTGGTTGCTAAAAACAGCTGCTAATAGTACAAATGAAGATGGCACAAAAAGTAAAATTGTAATTCCATGGTTTGCTGTTATGTTTATAGTAGTAGTTGGTTTTAATTCATTTGACTTATTATCACTTAAAATCGTTGAATCAATAAATTACTTAGATGGTTTTCTTTTAACAATAGCAATGACTGCATTAGGTATGCAAACAAGTTTTGATAAGTTTAAAAATGTTGGGCTAAAACCAATTTATTTAGCAAGTATATTGTTTATATGGTTGATTTTTGCAGGTTATATTGTAATTAGTTTTTTATTTTCTTAAGAAAAGAAGTATCTTTAAAAGATACCTCTTTTTAATTTATTTTACTTGAATTCCAAATTTTTCTAATAAATTTACCCAAACAACACTTTTCCCATCTTTATCAAAAATAGTTGGTGTTCCTTGTACGTTTAACTTCATTCCAATTTGAATTTGTTCTTCTAATGTTTTTTCAAGTTTTGCAAGCTCAGATTGAGTATATTTAGCATTTTTTGCTTTATCTAAATTATCTGTTCCACTAAACATTGCTTGAATTTTTTCAGAAGCTGTTTTTTGATTTAAGATATATAAAGATAAATCTTTTGCATTTTCATGTGATTCTAAAGGAAAGTAAAATACTCTAATTTTAACTTTATCTTCAATTTGGGGAAGATATTCTTCAAATTTTTTACAATATGGACATTCTGGATCTGTAAATAAGAAATACTCTTCTGTTCCTTTTCCATATACAAAAGCTTCTTTCCCTCTAACTCCTGTTAAATCAGCAGGTGCAGTAATTTTCATTCCATTACTTACATCAATCAAATCTCCAGAAAGGATAAGTTTTTTATCTTTTGTTAAATAAATTTCATCTGCATTCCCTTGTACATTGATATTTAGTATATACAAACTTCCGATATCATAAGCTTTTGTGATTTTAATTTGCGCTCTTTTTAACAATTCTAATTGTTCCATTTGAGCAATTTCATTTTTTGACACTTCTTTATTTGCAGCATTTAAAGCACTAGTAAAAAGAAGAGAACCAATTATTACTTTTTTTGTAAATTCAAACATTATAAGGATCCCTAATATTAATTTTTGCGTATTGTATCTAGTTTATATTTAGAGAGTGTGTATTATTTAGATAAATTTGATTCTATTTTTCAATTCTTTTGCGGCAAGTGCATATCCACCTTTTGAACTATCTACAAAATGTATGTGTTTGCCATGTCTTTGAAAGATTAAACAAGTCATTAACGCAGAGTTTGATTTGTGTATTCCATAAACTAAATTTTTATTTTGATACTCTTTTTCTAAGTATTTTTCTAATTCTATGCTTTGGTTTGTATTTGTTGAGATTACCATTCTTAGCATATCATCAAATTTTTCTGTATCTGTAGTTTTTAGAATTATATTTTTATATTCACCCCAATTTCCAATTGAGTATTTCATTAATATTAATCCTAAAAAATTTTCAATCATTAATCTTGAAATAGTAAAAAATTTAGAGATTATATTTTTTGAAAATATTGAAGCTTCAGTATTTAAAACTCTTGGATTAAAAGATAGATGAAGTTGATTTTTTGTTTTTAATGGATTCCTATCACTATGAATTCCTGCTATTTCTTCTATAATTTTTATGCAATTTGTATAAACTATATTATCATTTTCTTGATTGATACTTTTTATTAGAATAGAAATGGTTTCATCTTTTGGGGTTTTAATATCTTCCCAACGACACTCTAATCCTTCAAAATTTGCAGTATAATCATTTTTAAAACTATCTTCAATTTTATATTTTTCATATTCATTTTTTAATAATTCTTCTGCCAACTCTAAACCATTTCCTCTCACAATTGCTTGAATGTTTGAATCTACTTTTAACTTTGTAAGTTCTATAAAAGAGCCTTTTTCTTCGATAGTTTTTACACTAATTGCGGCAACTCTTAATTCTAAATCAAAAGCTTCTTTTGCTCTTTTTGAAGTTTCAAGTAAAACTTTCTTTGATTTTTCAAGTAAAGAAGGAGGTATAAGTAAACTAGCACCATCTCCACCAAAAATATATGGAAATTCTTCATCTCTATTGATGTTTAGTATTCCAATTATTGTAAGAGCTGCTATAAAATTTACTTGTTTGTACATTCCTTGCTCGATTGATTTTGTAGAATCTTTGATATCTGAAACTAAAATATACCAATCGTTAGGAATCTTTGAGTAATTACTATTTTCCATGATTTTTGAGAAGTCTGTTATTTCTTTTAAGTTCTTGTAAAAATCATTTGAACTCATTTTTTATCCTATTATTTTAAATAAAACTGCTGTAGTGAAAAAAGAAATAATTATACCATAACCAACAATCGAAGTACTTAATCTTGGAGCTAATCCTGTCATTGAAGCAATTACTCCAGCAGTTATCATAGATGCCATTCCTGCTTCCATAATAGATACAATAGCAGCTTGATTGTTCCAATTAAACAACTTACAAATTAAAATAGCAATGGTAGGAGCCATTATAAGTTTTATCACTAATGCTACACTAAAGGGTTTTATCTCATCTTTTGGAAGTCTAAATTGTAATTGTAAACCAACAGCTACAAGAGCTAGAGGAACTATAGTATTAGCAAAATTACTTAAAACTTTTGTAATAGTATCATTAAATTCAACACCCATTAAAAATAGTGCAACTATCAAAGATATAAATGGTGGAAAGGTTAATATTTTAAAAATAATAATTTTAAAACCAGTTTTACTTTTATTAGAATAGTAAGAAGCAATAAAAGTTCCATAAGTAGCAACTGCAATTGAATTACCTAACTGATCATAAACAAGGACATAAGGAAGGGAACTCTCTCCCATAAATGCATTTATGATAGGAATACCTAAAAAAGATGAATTACTTAAAGTAGCAACAAGCATAAGAGAACCTGTAACTTCTTTTGAAAATGAAAAGAATTTTGATAAAAATAAAACCAAAATAGCACTTATAATTATAACACTCCAAGATATTACAATAGGAATAATTGTATCAACTGAGAAGGTGAGTTTTGGGATTTGTAGTAATACCATTGCAGGAAGTGAAATATATATTACAAATTGGTTTAAAATAATAGGTGCTTCTTTTGAAAAGATATTTAATCTATTTATTCCGTAACCAATTGTTATTGCTAATAATATTAATACAAAATTATCCATGACTTACTTTTTATAGTTTAATTGCTAATTAATTTTTTAAGCAAGTTTCAGCTTCACAAGTGTTTTTACCTGAGATTTTTCCAAACTCTTCAACATAATTAATTCCCCATTTAAACATTTCTTGAAGAACTGGTTTTAATCTTTTTCCACAAGGAGTTAAACTATAAACAACTTTTGGAGGAACTTCTGCAAAAACTTCTCTGTGAATAATATTTTTTTCTTCTAATTCTTTTAATTTTACAGTTAATGTTTTTTGAGTTATTTCATTTATTGTTTCATGTAAATCTTTAAATCTTAATTCAGTATCTAATAAATGCCAAATAATTGCTAATTTCCATCTATCATTAAAAATATCAAGGGTTACTGCAACTGAGCATTTGTATTCTTTGTCGTTTATATAATACATATTTTTCCTTTTTGATTAAGGAATTATAGCATAAGTAAAATAAATATTTATTACTTACCTAAAATAAAGTAAGGTAAGATTAAGTTCATTAGGTTTATAATTTTCAAAATATTTTAAAGGCTTGCAAAATGTCACATTTATTTCAAAGTAAAAATATTGGAAAAGTTTCTTTAAAAAATAGTATCATCATGGCACCTATGTGTATGTACAAAAGTGATAATAGCGGAAAAATAAATACTTTTCATAAGTATCATTATGCATCAAAAGCTTTAGGTGGAGTTGGACTTATAATTGTAGAAGCAACTGCAATTGAACCAAGAGGACGAATTTCATCAAATGATTTAGGCCTTTGGAATGATGATCAAATAATGGCTCATAAAGAGTTAAATAAAGATTGTCACTTTTTTGGTACTAAAATGGGAATACAATTAGCCCATGCAGGACGAAAATGTACAGTAAAAGATTTAACTCCTATTGCTCCAAGTGCTATTGCATTTAGTGATGAGAAATCATTTAAAAAGCCTTTAGAAATGACTTTAGAAGATATACAAAATACAAAGAAATTATTTTTAGATATGGCTGTTAGAGCACAAAAAGCTAATTATGATGTTGTTGAATTACATGCAGCTCATGGTTATTTACTTTGTGAATTTTTATCGCCTCTTACAAATAAAAGAGATGATATTTATGGTGGAAGTATAGAAAATAGATGTAGATTAGTTCTTGAAATTGCAAAAGAATTAAAAGAAAAAGTTGACTTACCATTGATTGTAAGAATTAGTGCTAGTGAGTGGATGAAAGAAGGGTGGAATAATCAAGATTCAATTTATTTAAGTAAAAAGCTTGAAGAACTAGGAGTTGATGCTATTCATGTTTCATCAGGTGGTAATCAAGCTAATCCTGATAAAGCTTTAGAATTAAAACCTTTATATCAAAGTGATTTTGCAAAAGAGATAAAAGAAGCTATAAGTATTCCAGTTATTGCGGTTGGATTAATAACAACAGCTAAGCAAGGGGAGTTTTTACTAGAAAATTCTTACTGTGATTTTGTAGCTTATGGAAGAGAATTTTTAAGAAATCCAAACCTAGTTTTTCAATTAGCAAAAGATTTAGATGAAAAAAAAGAAATAAACGCTTCTTACCAAAGAGCATTTTAGTAAAAAATAAAGGATAAATTATATGAAAAAAGTTTTAATATTAAATGGTCACCAATATTATGATGTTGTAGCAAAGGGTGAGTTAACAAACCACTATATAGATTGTGCAAATAGATTTTTTGAAGAAAATGGTTTTGAAGTAAAAAATACCCATATTGAAAAAGGTTATACTATTCAAGAAGAAGTAGAAAAGTTCAAATGGGCTGATTATATTTTATTTCAATATCCAGTTTATTGGATGAGCCTTCCTTGGATTGCAAAAAAATATATAGATGAAACATTTACTCAAGGTGTTCATTACGAAAGTGATGGAAGAAGCAGAAGTGATGCTTCAAAACTATATGGAAGTGGTGGTTTAATGCAAGATAAAAAGTATATGTTATCTTTAACTTACAATTGCCCAGCATCTGCTTTTAGTAATAAAAATAGTTTATTTGATGGATTATCTTTAGATGAAGCCCATGTTGCTGTTCATAAAACATTCCAGTTTTGTGGATTAAAACCTTTAGAAACTTATGCTGTTCATGATATATTTAAAGGTGATTTAGATTTAAATTTAGAATTAGAAAATTTCAAAAGTGTACTAGCAAAGAATTTTTTATAAAGTATAAGGAAAATGATGAATCCAACTATTAAACAATTAAGTTCAAGAAAATCTATTAGACAATTTACAGGTGAAAGCGTAAGTAATGACGATCTTGAACTTATTTTTAAAACAGCACAAAGATGTCCAACATCAATAAATGGACAACAAATTTCACTTGTTTACACAAGAAATAAAGAGACAATAAAACAAATCGCACAACTTTGTGGTGGACAAGAACAAGTAGCAACAGCAGATGTTTTTATAACTATCGTTGTAGATTTTAATAGAACAATTTTTGCAGTTGAGCAAGCGGGTGAAAAACATCTTATTGACCAATCAGCAGAAGGTGTATTAGTGGGTGCTGTTGATGCTGGAATCATGCTAAATGCAATTCAAGTAAGTGCAGAAGCACTTGGATATGGTACAACTGCAATTGGTGCTGTTAGAAATAATCCTAAAGCTATGATTAAATTATTAGGTTTACCTGCTAAAACATTTCCAATAGTTGGAACTACAATTGGTATTGCTACAAAAGAGGCTAAAGAAGCTCCTTTGAAACCTAGAATCCCAATGGAAAGCTTTGCTTTTGAAAATACTTATAATGATAAAAAAGTAAAAGATGGCGTATTACAATATGAAAAAGAGATGAAGAAATATAGAGAAGATCATAATATGAACTATCTTCAGTCTTATTGCCAACAAACAGCACATTATTATAAAAATATATATTTTAGAAAAATTGCAGAAAATTATAAAAACCAAGGTTTTGAGTTTAAAGATTAAAATTAAAAAGGATGTAAAATGAGTAAAATAGTAATTGTAGCAAAATTAAAAATCAAAGAACAATTTAAAGATGAAGTTTATGCTGAATTGTTAGTACTTCATAAAAGTACTCATGAATTTGATGAGGGTTGTATTCAATATGAATTACATAAAGACTTAGAAGATGTAAATAGTTTCACATTTATTGAGACTTGGGAAAATGCAGAACTTTTAGAAGCTCATATGGCAACAGCTCATTTTGCTTCATTTGTTAAAACAATTGAAAACAAACTTGATGCTTTAGAAATTTCAAAATTAGAAAAATTAATTTAATAAAAGGATAAGAATATGGAAAAAACATTTATGGAAGCTATGGATTTTAGACATGCGTGTAAAGTATTTGATGAAACAAAAAAAATAACTGATGAAGATATGAAGTTCATACTTGAAGTTGGAAGAAAATCACCATCATCGTTTGGTATGGAGCCTTGGAAGTTTTTAGTTATTACAAATGAAGAGTTAAAAGCAAAAATTAGACCTGTTTGTTGGAATCAAGTTCAAGTTACTTCATGTTCTCATTTAGTAATTATCCTAGCTGCTATTGATGCTGTTAAACCATCATCTGGAGTTGTTGAAAGAAAATTCAAAAGAAGAGAAATGCCTCAAGAAAAACTTGATATGTATTTAGGTTTATATGCAGATCATTTAAAACAAACTTTATCAAGTGATGAAAATATCTATTCATGGACAGCAAAACAATCATATATTGCTTTAGGAAATATGATGACAGCAGCTGCTATTAAAGGTATTGATTCATGTCCTATTGAAGGTTTTGAAAAAGATAAATTAGATGAAATCTTAGGATTAAATTTAGCAAAATACCAAACTGCAGTTGTAGTGCCATTTGGTTATAGAATAAATGAACAATCATCTCAATTAAGAGAAAAATTTGAAGATATAGTTGAGTTTATTAGATAGTTAAAATAGCTATAATTTAAAAATAATTATTTAATTGTATGGCATAAAATAAAAAATATTTTTATCATTTGTTAAGAGAATAGAAGGTAAATTAAAATAAACTGACTTAAAGGGGAAATAATATGGAAAATTTATTAATGAATGTTTTAGATTTTAGTCATGCATGCGAGATATTTGACAATACAAAAAAAATTCCTGATGAAGATATAAATTTTATACTTAAAGCTGGAAAAAAATCCACTTCTTCATTTGGAATGAAACCTTGGAAATTTTTAGTTATTACAAATGAAGAATTAAAAGCAAAAATAAGTCCACTTTGTTCTGAAGAGGTTCAAATTAGTACTTGTTCTCATTTAGTTATTTTTCTAGCAGAAATTGAAAATTCAGATTCTGAATCAAAATCTTCTAAAAAAGGTTTTTCAGCAGAAAAATTAGAATTTTATACAGGAATTTATCCTAATCATCCAGAAGATAGCTGCCTAAGCAATGAAAATATGTATTCATGGCCAGCGAGACAAACATATCTAGCTTCAGGACATATGATGACAGCAGCTGCTATAAAAGGTATTGATTCTTGTTCTATTGAATCTTATGAAAAAGAAAATATTGAACAGATTTTAGGACTTGATACTTCAAAATTTCAAATAGCTTGTATACTTCCTTTCGGATATAGATTAAATGAACAATCATGTCTAAGAAAAGAAAGTTTAGATAATACTACGGAGTTTATAAAATAATATTTTCTTTTAAAATACTTCTAAATAATTTAGGAGTATTTTAAACTTCCTAATAATTCAGAGCTTAAAAGTGCTGCTTCCATATTTGAATGATTAAAATAATCTCCACAAATACCTAAATTTTTTTCATCATTTAAAAAGTAGGGCATATCTAAAGAAGTTTTTGCGAAGGCATATTTCCACAGATGTGGAATAATTGTAAATCTTTCAAATAATTCTTTTGTTTCATCATCAAAATTACTTAAAAAAATCTCGCAAATTTCCTCTTTTGTTTTCTCATTTACACAGTTTGCGAACTCTTTTGTAGAGTGAATTACGTATGAGCTGAAATCTTTATATAGATATTTTCTTGAGTTATTTATAATATTTTGTATATCTGGATTTTCATATAACATATTTTTATCTAGTTTTATATCCTCTTTTGAGTGTAAAATTAAAGAAAAAATAGAGTCATATTTTATATTTGACAATTTTTCTTTAAAATTATTTGGAAGTTCTATTTGCATTTGTAGTATTTGAGGTGCTGGAATGGTGATAAATAGTAAATCAAAATCTTTATAAATATTATGATTCTCATCTTCTAAAATCCATTTATTGTTTTCAAGTTGCGCTTTTGTTATTTTGCAGTTTTTGATTAAATCTTTTTCATTTATTAGAAATTTGCAAATCTGATTAATTCCATTTTTTGGAATAAATTCATCATATTTAGCTTTTACAACTCCATTACTTGATAAATCTAAACAGAACATTTTTAAATCATCTGTTATTGGAATCAAAGATGATGTTCCATGATCTATGAACTTATCTTCAATATACTTCGTACTAAGTCTTCCTCCAACTCCCCTTGATTTTTCAAAAATAGTAATATCTTCATATTTTTCTTTTAAATTATTATATAAATTACAGCCAGAAAAACCAGCTCCAATAATTGCTATTTTCATAAAAATTCCTTTATTTATAAATAAGTCTAATGATTGCTACAATAAAAAGAGCTAAAGCCATCTGCTTTAGTTCTTTATCATATAAAATCATAAATATTGATGTAAAGATTAGTCCGAATGATAAAATAATTGGTCTAACAAAATCTTTAATCTCTTTTGAAATAAATTCAAGCTGATTATTTGATACTTCGATTTGAAGCTCACCTTTACTTGCTTGTTTTATCACAGATTTTAAATCTTTTAGAGTAAATGGAATATCTTTTATTTCATCAACAATTGTTTCAATGATACTATCTTTAGCTCCTAAAGCCTTTGGAAGATTATCTTGTAATATTGGTAAAATATCTTTTATACCATTGAAGTTTTCAATATAAGTTGTTCCTAAACCTTCAATTATGGCACTAACTCTTAAAATATATATGGCATCACTTGGAAGTTTAAAAGGCATATTTCTAGTACCTTCTAATACATCAAAGGCAAGTTGTTGCATAGATTCACTACTTAGATTGTCATTTGAAAAAATATCAAACATCTTACTTGTAAACTCAGCTAATTCACTTGTAGGTGCCTCATAAGCAATAGTACCTAATCTTTTACTAGCACTTATATAAAGCTCGTAATCTTTCTCATTTGCAGCTTTAATAAGCTCAATAATTGCAATTCTAGAGCTATTTGGAACGGTTTTTACCATTCCAAAATCTAATAAGATTATCTCGCCTTCTTTAGTAATTAGTAAGTTTCCAGGATGTGGATCTGCGTGAAAATATCCATTTATCAACATTTGTGTTGTATAAAACCCAACAAGTGTTCCAATGATTTTTTTAAAATCAATATTCTCTTTTAGAATATTTTCTTTATCATCAAATCTATATCCCTCTTCAAAACTCATAACTAAAGCATCATCACAACACAAAGTAGGATAAGGAACAGGAAATCTTACTCCACTATCTTTGTATGTTTGAGAAAATTTTGTAAGATTTTGTAACTCTTGGTTTAGACTTACTTCTTGTAAAATCATCGAAGAAAACTCTTTTATCACAGCTTCTATTGAGTTTTTTGTATAGTGCGAAAATAGGGGATTAAATAAAAAATTGAAAAAGTTTATGATTTTTATATCAGCACTAACTCTTTTTTTAATACCTTTTCTTCGCAATTTCACAGCTACTTTTGTATCATCGTGTAAAATTCCCACATGAACTTGACCGATTGATGCACATGCAATTGCAGTTTTATCAAAGCTTTTGAATAAATTTTTGTTAAAAGCAATATTAAAAATCTCTTCAAACTCATCTTTATTCATAGGAGGAAGCTGATCGTGAAGCTGTTTTAATTCATCTAAGTAATCAGCTGAGAAAAAGTCAGCACGAGTAGCTAAAACTTGTGCAAGTTTTATAAAACTAGCTCCTAAAGTGATGATAGTATCTTTTAATTTTTTTGGTTTTAATGGTTTAATTCCAAAGAAACTTTCTTTTCTTTTGATAACCAAATAAATTGTCAATAAAAATAAAAAGACTTTATATACCCTTGAAAATGAGTATAAAGATAGATTTTTAAATAAATTATTTATTTTAAATCCTCTTTTAATTTTGCTAAATCTTCTTTAGTTGCAAGTCCTAACTCATCAATAATCTCTTTTATTGTTGATTTTAATTCAGCTTTGAACTTCTCATCACTCTCTTTACCTTTTTGCTCCAGCGACTCTAAAAAACTTTTTACATCTTTTGTATCAAGTTTTCCTTTTTCTTCGAGTTTTTTTAACTCATCTTCAATTTTATCTTTTAAAACTAAAGCCCCACCAAGTCCTGTAAAAATAAGTTCTTTTAACATGTTATTTCCTTCTTTTTATTTATTAATTTATTATATGCTGTTTTTTTATAGTTTTGTATGCTCTTTATGTCTTTTAATTACCATGGCCCTTGAAATCTAATAACTTTATGTAAAACTTTCTTTTTGTGTTTTGTAGTTCTTCCTTGAACTCTTTTTCTCCACATTTTAAAACTGCTTTTTTTCATCAAAGTTCGCATCTTTTTTTTCACTTGATTTTCAGTTAATCCATAAAGTTCAAAGATAGTATCAAAGGTAGTTCTATCTTGCCAAGCCATTTCGATTAGACGATTTAAATCCTCTTCTTGTAGCTGGCTTAAATCTTGTTTTTCTTTATTTTGTTTTTTTGTAAAATCTAATTTTACGCTATCTTTTTTTTCGTAATACATTATTATTCCTGCATTGTCCAAATTAATTTAGATATATCAAATCCTAAGCTTGGAAGTTTTTCCAAGATATCATTTTGAATTTTTAGTGGAAGTTTATTATCTCTTGCTAAAATCCATAAGTACTCACGACTTGGAGTTCCAACAACTGCATATTCATAATTTTCATCTAAGATTAAAACCCAATAATCCCCATAAAATGGTCTAAAAAAACTAACTTTTAGTTTGCTATTTGATTCATCAACTGCATAGGCTCTTCCCATTGCTTCTTTTTTTTCATTTGTTTGAATTTTTGTACACTTATTTATTACTTTTATAGTTTCTTCATCCATCATAGAATAGTTTGCACTAACATTTTTGCAATCTTTTTCAAAGAAATGTTCATATCTTGCTATTTCATACCAAGTCCCAAGATACTTGTTTAAATCAACTTTTTGCACAGTTGGAAGTGGTTCATATTTTGATGAACAAGCTGTAAATAAAAACATGATACAAATCAAAATAAAATTTTTAGATATTTTTTTCATTATAATTCCTCTTTTTTTTATTATATAAATAAATAAATCTTTTTGGTATGGCTTTAGTGTTATTTCATTAAAAAAATTCAGTCATATAAGTTCTATAAATCAAAGGGACAAGTTGAGTTTGAAGTTTTGGATTTATTCTTTCTTTTATGGTAACTCCTGTAAAAAAGCTTTTCCATAGTTTTTGAAATTTATCTTCATTTTGCGATTTGTTTGGTTCTTCAAAAAATGCTACTTCTTGTAAGCTATAGTTATCGTCTATTTTTATAAAAGCTAGTTTTCTATTTATATCGTGGATTATAAAATTTTGGTTATTAAATCTTTTTAAAAAGTGTTTAGCCAAAAAATATACCACATTAAATTTGCACTCAAGTTTTGCGTATAAACTCCCATCTTCTAACTCTTCAAATCTAATAAAAGCATACATTTTATGCACATTTTTAAATAACTCTTTTTCAAGACTGTTTAGATAAAAAACGCAAGAATTATTGATATTGTTTAGTTGTTTTGCATCTTTGAAACCTAATACTATATACTCTAAAAGTGCCATTTCAAAATCTTTTGAATCACACATAAAAATATTTAGTATTTTTTCAAGTATGTTTTTTGGGAATTTTGTGTTAATGGCTTTTAAAACTTTTTTATAGTTTTCTTCATCTGTTTTTATATCTTTTATTTCATCAAATATTATCTCATTTGGAAGGGTTTTATATATATTTGTAGGTTTTAATTTTTTATAATAAACCTCATAAATCAAAGATAAAAAGCCCTCAAAAGTACTATCGTAGAGTAATATCATAATTCACCTGTAATTGAACTTGTATCAAATAATGAAGGTTGTATTAGCTTTTTTGGTTCTGGTTTTATTAAAGCTAATCTTAGATTTTCCCTATAAAAAGGCACTTGTCTTTGGAACTCTTTATTACAAGTGATAAAATACATGGCTTTTTTTATTGAAATTTTTAGCTTCTTTAAATCATTAAAAGTTAATCTTTTAAATTTTCTTGCATTTATTATTTTCATTACACCTCTTGCTCCAATTCCTGGAATTCTTAGCAGCTCTTCCTTTGAAGCTGTATTTATTTCCATTGGGAAGTATTTAAGATTATTTAAAGCCCAAAAAGCTTTTGGGTCTAAATCTTCGTCTAAATTTGGAAATTCATCAGTTACTATTTCATCCCAAGAAAAATCATAGAATCTTAGTAACCAATCAGCTTGATACAGTCTATGCTCCCTTAAAAGTGGCGGTTTTGTGATGATTGAAGGCAGATTCTTATTGTCATTTACAGGAATATAAGCACTGTAATAAACCCTTTTTAACAAAGCCTTATCATAAAGTGCAGAGCTTAGTTTTAAAATATCTCTATCAGTTTCAGGGGTTGCACCAATGATTAGCTGTGTACTCATTCCTATTGGTTTTTGCTCTTTTGCTAGACTTAAATCCCTTGCAAATTTTAATGGTTGAAGTACTTTTTCTTTTGTTTTATTTGGAGCTAAAAGTTTTAGTGATTTATCACTTGGAAGCTCTATATTAGAACTTACTCTATTTGCTAGTTTTACTATTTGCTCAACTAACTCCATACTACTTCCTGGGATTAGTTTTACATGAATATAACCATTAAATTTATACTCATATCGTAAAATCTTCAAAGCTTTTAACATCAAAGTCATTGTATGATCTTCTGTTTTTACAATTCCTGAGCTTAAAAAAAGGCCTTCAATATAGTTTCTTTTATAAAAATTTATAGTAATGTCTGCTAGTTCTCTTGGACTAAAAACAGCCCTTGGAATGTCATTTGAAACACGATTTATACAATATGCACAATCATAAATGCAAATATTTGTAAGTAAAACTTTTAGAAGTGAAACACATCTTCCATCGGGTGTAAATGTATGACAAATTCCACTTGTATGAGTAGCTCCTATTTCACCTTTTTTAAAAGTGCTTTCAACTCCACTTGAGGAGCAAGATACATCATATTTTGCACTATTAGCAAGGATTTCCATTTTTTCATAAATATCTGTTTTCATATTTGTATTTTAATAAAAATAAAACCTTTCTTTTAAAAATATATCAATTTGCAATAAAAAGATTTTTTATAAATTCATCTGCTATTTTTAGATGATTTTCTAGTTTTTCTTTTTGTATTTTATTTAGTAGATTTATTTGCATTGCCATTCTTGGATTTTTTTCAAATTTAGGTGAATATTTAAATAAGAATCTCCAATATAAAGCATCAACAATCTCGGACCAAGATTCACTTCTTTTATAATCACTCATTTTTAAAATATAATTAGAACTTGCAATATATGGCTTAGTAGTAATACTTCCACCATCACTAAAACCACTCATTCCATATACATTTCCAATCATTACCCAATCATAAGCATCAATATAATATTTCATAAAAAACTCATAAACACTATTTGGTTTTATTTCAAGGAGTAAAAATAGATTCCCTAAAATCATAAGTCTTTCTATATGATGATTATAAGCACTATTATTTAGCTTTTTTATACAATCATCCAAAGGAGCAATACCACTTTTGGCTTTTAGTATTTTAGATGGGATTTCATTTTTAAATTCAAAAAAGTTAGAGTTTCTAATCTTTACACCATCATCTTGATAAATCTTTAGCATAAACTCCCTCCATCCGATAATCTGTCTTATAAAGCCTTCTTTTGCATTATAAGGGGCATTTGCGTTTATGATTTTTTCTATTAAATCCTTTAAATCAATAAGTCCTATATTCAAAGAACTTGAAATATTCGAGTGAAATAAAAAGTATTGTTTTGACTCTTTTGTAATAGCATCTTGATAATCACCAAAGTTTTCAAACTTCTCTTTTATAAAACTATCAAGTTGTATTTGTGCTTCATCAAAACTAGTTGGGTAATAAAAATCCTCATTTAAAATTCCTACAGTTTTAAACTTCTTACAATACTCTTTTGCCTCATTTATATATTTGTTATCAAAACTAAAAGTAGGGGGAATTTTAATCTCTTTTGGAAGTTTTTTTCTGTTTTCACTATCAAAGCTATATTTCCCATGAAGTGGCTTGCCGTTTTCCATAAAAATATTTTCTTCAACTCTTCTATTTTTGTAAAAGTTATGCATAAATTTATTTGAGTCATTTGGGTTTATAAAGTTTGGATTTTTTATTGTTGTGATATTTGAAAAGTTTTTATAAACTTTTTTTTCTAAATAATTATCAAAAAGTTCATATATAAATATCTCTTGATTTTTATATCTTTCAAGATAAGATTCATCTTCAAAATACTCAACTAAAATGTTGTTTTGTTTTAAATAACTTTCATAAAACTTCATACTAGCTCTATGAAGAATTAACTTTTGAATATGAAATTCATATTGAGTAAAAAACAGTGGCTCTTCAATTAAAAGTACTTTTTTGTCTTTTAGATTTGCAAGATTTTTAAATAATTGGTTTGGGTAAAGTATAAATATTTTCATAAAATTAGTTTATGATTTTTATTAGTTGTTTTGTAGGAATTATTTGTATTCTTAAAACTATTTATAATTTTTGAATATAAGTGAAAAAGATAATTTATCTTTTTCGCCTTTATTTTTCTTGTGCTACTAACTCTTTATAAATCGGTATATGTTCGTTGATTTCTTCTGTAGTAGCTTTTCTTCTACATGATAGAAAACCTTTTTTACCATCTGATGTAATTGTTGGAAACACTGTTGCAAAAACCCAATAATAGTTCCCTGATTTTGTGGCATTTTTAACATAACCACTCCATACTTGATCTTTTTTTACAGTATCCCAAAGGTCTTTAAATGCAGCTTTTGGCATATCTTTATGCCGAACTATGTTATGAGGTTTTCCTATTAATTCATCAACACTATATTCTGCTAGTTTACAAAAATCATCATTAGCAAAAATTATAATACCTTTTTCATCAGTTTCACTTACTAAAAAAGCAAAATCATCTAAAATTATTTCTTTTTCCATTATCTTATCCTACTTTACTTTTTTGCTTTTTGCATCATTTACTAAAACTTGTGCCATTAAGAGTGTTTCATCAGCAAATTTAGCTACACTGTTTGCTTCATTCGCATTTTCTTGAGTTACTTTATCTAGTATTGATACTGCATGATTTATTTGTTCTATTCCTGATAACTGTTCATTTGATGCAATACTTACATCTTGAATAATATTTATAGTTTGGGAAATAAGTTGATTTAAGTTGTTATATCCATCACTCATTTCATCTGAAATCTTTTTGCCTTCACTTGTTTTAAATGAAGCATTTTCAACTAGTTTTTTGATTTCATGTGCAGCTTGTGTACTTCTTGTTGCTAAATTTCTAACTTCTCCTGCAACAACTGCAAATCCACGTCCAGCTTCTCCTGCTGTTGCAGATTCAACAGCTGCATTTAGTGATAAAATATTTGTTTGAAATGCTATTTGATCAATTACTGTTATTGCTTCATTTATTGCTTTTACTTTTTGATTTATTTCATCCATAGCCAAAGCTGTTTGTTTAGCTAACTGTTCCCCTGAAATAACGGATTCTTTTACCATCTTACTTAAATCAGCCATTTTTATAGCATTTTGATTATTATTTTTTGTTATTGATGTAATTTCTTCTAAAGCAGCAGCAGTTTCTTCAAGTGAAGCTGCTTGTTCATTTGCCCTTACCGATAAATTTTCAACAGATTTATGCATTGATGTAGAATTGCTTTCTAATTGAGTTCCATTTTTTAAATTAAGTTTGGCATTATCATTTAACTCTTTACCTAATTTATTTATCTGTTCCATGGTTATTAGCATTTTCCCTTTTAGTATAGGGTTTATATTCATTTGATCTCGATAATCTTGATGGGTATATTTATCCATGATAGTAACTAGTTCTTCCATATTTTGGTTGGTAGTTTCTAGCATTTCATTAACAATTCTTTTTAGGGTACTTATCATAAAATTTTCAGAATCAGCATGTATTTTTGATGTATAGATTCCTTGAGAAACTTTATTTAATGCAATTACAACTTCACCCAAAACATGCATATCTTTTTTTCTCATTAAATCAAATTTATCAACATATAAATTTAATTCTTTTAAAATAAATCCAATATCATCATCTTTTATATATTGAGCTTTTTTTATTCTGTTTGTTTTATAAAAAGCAAAATCCATAAGTTCATCTATGTATCTTTTAAGTCTTTCTATACCACCTACGATTCTATTCATTGAATACACAGTTAAATAAGTAATAATTATTGCAAAAACAACATTTACAGTAATTATAGCAGTGACTGTATGATCACTTAATATCGCAACTATGCTTATAATTGCAAATCCCAATTGAGTTAGTACTAAATTTAGTAATAACCTTTTTTTTGTAGTTAAATTTAAGAGCATTTTAAAATTACCTTTTTCTGAACAGTTATTCACTATTATAATATAAAAATAATAAAAATGTTTCAAAAAAATACATAAAAAACATATATTTTAAAGTTTAAAACACTCTATAAAGCAGCTTATAAATTAATTTCCTAAATAAGCCTAATAATTTCAGCACTAGGTTTTGCAAAATAATAACCTTGCGCATAATCAACACCTATTTCTTTTACTTTCTCTAGCTCATATGGAGTCTCAACTCCTTCTGCTAGTATTTTTATTCCATTATCGAAACAAATTCCTTTTAGGGCTTTATATATCGATTGTTTCATTGAATCTTTATCTATGTTTTCGATGATATTTCTATCAACTTTTATAATGTCAGGTTTTATGTCAATAATCATATTTAAAGATGAATATCCTTCTCCCACATCATCAAGAGCAATTAAAAAACCTTCTTTTCTATAATAATTTAATATAGTTTTTAAATGTTCTTTATCTTTTACATTTTGAGTTTCTACAACTTCAAAAACTATATTTTTGGGATCAAATTCTAGTTGTTTTGCCCATTTTACAGTTGAAGCTAAACAAAATTCAGGATCATAAATAGATGTTGGAATAAAGTTTATAAATACCTTTGCATCTATTTTTTTAACAGCTGTTGTTTTAAGTGCAGTTTCTCGACACATTCTATCAAGTGTAAAATTCATATCATTTCTTGCAGATTTTGTAAATAAAACATCTGGATACATTAAATCACCATTTGGTAAAACCCCACGTGTTAGAGTTTTATAGGCAAATATTTTATTTGTTTGCATATCTATTATTGGTTGGAAGTAGGCTGTTAAACTATGGTTTTCAATGATATCAAAGAAATTCCTATCTTCAATAAAATGCAGATATCTATTTAGAGCCTTTGTAGATAATATGCTACTAAGAGTTAATTTATTATCTTCATTTTCAATAAATATTTTTATTTCATCTTTTTCTAAATCATGAAAATTTGTATTTAAATAATCAAAATTTTCTTCAAAAAATTCCCTTGGATTATCCACTTCAATAGATATGATATTTTCAACTTTTTTGCTTTTAAATCCAAGGTTTTTAAAAATTCTCGATGATTTAATTATTAACTCATTTATTTGAGTAATAAAATGAATTTCACTTTTTTTCTCACTTATATAAAATATATCTCTACATTTGCATGGCATTTTTAATCCTTAATGATTGTAATTACGAGTTCTCCAACAACAAAGCCAAATTTTTTCATTTTTGAATGATTTATTATAACACCATCTTCTTGTAAATGTAGCCAATCTTGAACCGCTATATCCAATGTTGAATCATTATAAGGAATTCTCATAATATAATCTAACATTACTGTATTTCCATTTGCAATCATTGGACTTTCACCAATTATATCATTTGCAGTTGCTATGAATTTTTTATCTGCTGTTGGTTTTAGAGTCCAAACTCTTTTCATCTCTTCACCATCGTTATAAACAAAATATTCATCAAGTGTTCCAATTCCATTTTTGTCCCAAGAGCCAATCATTTCTCCTTTAAATGTTCTTGTGATTTTTCCACTTCTATCTTTTACTAAACCATAAGCTCTTAATTTACCATTGAAATATTCTTGTGGAATAAATTCTGGATTTGTGTTATTAAAGTCTTCTATTTTCATGCCTGTACATCCTGTTAGTAGTATTGTTGTGAAAAATATGATAATTAAGTTTTTCATGCTATTAATCCTTTGTTTAAATCAATATTTTGATCTTTTGTAAACACTAATTGATGTAAATTTATATTTCTAGTAATAAATGCAGCTTCACAATAGTTTAGGTACATTTTCCACATTCTTATGAAATAATTATCAAATCCCAATTTTTTTACATCTTCTAATTTATTTTGGAAGTTTTCATGCCAAATATTAAGAGTTTTTGCATAATCTTCTGTAAACTCTTCAAGATGATTTAGATTTAATCTTGTATGTTTACTTGTGACTTCAAGTATTTTTGAAATACTAGGAAGGTGACCACCTGGAAAAACATATTTTTGAATAAAATCCGTTCCTTTTGAATAATCTTTATATCTTTGATCAGGCATTGTAATAACTTGTAAAACTAAAAGTCCATTTGGTTTAAGAAGCTCTTGGCATTTTTTAAAAAAGATATGAAAGTATTCTTTCCCCACGGCTTCAAACATCTCAATGGCAATAATTGCATCAAATGTTCCATTTAAATCCCTATAATCTTTTAGTAAAATATCTATTTTATCTTCAACACTATGCTCTTTGAATCTATCTTCACAAAGTTTTTTTTGCTCATTACTTAAGGTAACCGTTGTTACTTTACATTTTTTATCATTTGCTAGATGTAAAGCCATAGCTCCCCAGCCTGAACCTATCTCTAAAACATTTGAGTTTTCTCTAAGATTTAACTTACTTGATAATTTTTCTAATTTGTTTTTTTGAGCTGTATATAAGTCTTCATATTTATGATTAAAAACAGCACTTGAATACATCATTGTTTCATCAAGCATTAGTTTATAAAAATCATTAGATAAATCATAATGAGCAGATATGTTTTTTCTTGAATTTGTTTTTGAGTTTTTTCTCATAGTGTGTTTAATTTTATTGAAAATTGGCATTATATTTATAAATTTATTGTTTTTCTCATTTTCACTTGTAGTTCCTAAATATTTTGCATTTAAAAGAGCAAGTTCAATTAATTTTGTTAAATCAGATGTTTCAAAATCTTCATCTATATAACTCTCTGCAAAACCAATATCCCCATATAGCGCAACTCTATAAAAGAATTTACTGTTTTTTATTGTGATTGTTATTTTTTTATCTTCTTTTTTTTCGCCATATAATTTTTTATTTCCATCTGTATAGATAACTTCTAATGTTCCAACTTTTATTTTTGAAAAAAAGTTATCTCCAAATTTATTCCATAATCTTTGCATTTTAGTATCTCCTTTCTTTGTCTTGATCTCTTGGGGTATAAATTTTTAATCCTTTTATAAATAGTTTAACAGCCTGAAAATAAGTTCTTGTAACTACTAAAAAAGTACTAAACATATATTTGAAAAATATATTTAAACTACTTTTTTTATTAAAATCTTTTGCTTTTGAATTAAAAATAGCTGTTAATTTGTACTCATTATCTTCAAATAAATCTATTTTGAAAAATAGTTTATTTTCATCATATTTTAGTTGGAATTCATAAACTCCATCACTTTTAAAAAATGGAGAAACATACATGTCTTTTTTTACTTTTCCCGTATATGAATTTCCTTTTTTTTCTAAAAGGATTGGATAAACTACTCTTCCTTTATTGTAGTTGTGCACTTCTGCTAATAAATGAGTTGCTTGGTTGTTATTGTCAAAAACAATCAGTACACTAATTGGATTAAAAACAAAATTTAAAACTCTAGGAAGAGTGAAAAACCTCATATTATTAGTTTTTTTGATATTAAATTTTTCTAGTAACTCATCTACATTTTGTAAGAAATCATTAGATTTTCCAAAATGATCTTTTGCTTTAAAGCTTAAAAGATTTAATTTATTTATTGAAAATAAAATATTTTTTAAGCCTTCAAAATAATTTAAATTGATATCTAATAAATAAAAGTTATATTTAAATTCATGCACTTTTGGATGAAATCTTTTGTGGTAAATTGTTCCTTCATAAAATTTGTGATTTGTTAGATTTTTCATAATTGACAACCTAATGTTTTTCCTATTTCATTTGCAGATAATAGTCCATCTTCATGGAATCCATATCTCCAATAAGCCCCAGCATAAAAAGTGTTGTTATATCCACTAATTTCATTTTTTCTTTTTTGCATATTTATAGCTTCAAGATTAAATTGTGGATGATCGTAGGATATTCTTTCAATTACATGTTCTATATGTTGTATTTCATTTAATGATACAAAATAATCTTTTTTTGTTTTTAAATTTTGTAAAGTATTTATCCAGTAAGTTAAAGTAACTAAATCACTTTTTATATATGAATTTGTATAATTCCATGCTGCATACATTTTTTTATTTGGATATAAAATATTATTATCATTGTGTAAAATAGCGCTGTTTTCTTTGTATTTAAATGCGCTTAATATTTCAATCTCTTTTGATGTTGCATCATCTAATATTTTTAATGCATCAGGTGCATGCATAGCTAATACTACTTTATCATAAAAACTTTTTTCACCATTTTTATGTATCAAATAAACACCATTTTCAACTCTTCTTATTTTTATCACATCTGAGTTTAGAAATATTTTTCCAGAAATTTTCTCTTTTATTTTATTTACATAATTTATACTTCCATTGCTAATAGTTAGCCATTGATGATGAGAATCGATACCCAAAAGTCCATGGTTTTTAAAAAAAGTAAGAAAAGTACGAGCAGGAAAATCATTCATTTCATCACTTGGTGTTGACCAAATAGCAGCACCCATTGGAAGAAGATATCTCTCTTTAAAAGCTTTTGAATAAGAACTTATATATTCACCCAGTGACTTATCTAAAGTTCTGTTATTATAAAGTAGGTCACTATTTGCTCTTTCATTAAAATCTAAAATATCTTTTATCATTTTATAATGACTAAGAGAAAACAGATTTCTTTTTTGAGCAAACATTCCTTTTACAGAAGAGCCATTATAAGCTATGTTTTTAATCTTATCCCAAAAAGCAAAACTCATATCTGAGTTCTCAATTTTTACATCAAGTTGTTTAAATAATTTTGTCAAAAGTGGATATGTAGGCTCATTAAAAACTAAAAAACCAGTATCTACTCCAAAAGTTTTATTTTCATCATTAATAATAGTAGTTCTAGCATGACCTCCTAAACGATTCTCTTTTTCATATAAATCTACTTCATATTTTTGACTTAAAATATAAGCGCTTCCAAGACCGCTAATTCCAGCTCCTAATACTGCTATTTTCATTTATATCTTCCTTTTGGATCAAGTTTTGTAAATACTAATTTTGAAATATCCATCTTTTTTTCCAAGTCTTTTAAAATCATTGTTAATTCAGATTGGTCAATAGATGGAACTCTACTCATAATCCAAAGATTAGAGTAATCATCATTTGCTATGATGGCTGTTTCATAATTGTTTAAATATATTATTTTATAAGATGATGTAAATAGGTAAAAATAGGTCATATCTAGGTTTATATTATTTTTAAGTTGACTTATTTTTGCATCTCCATTGTATTGGATTAATTTACCATCAAGTTCATTTTCAAAGCATCTATTAAATACATCATACGAATCATCTTCTAAGATATATTCAACACTTGAAGCAACACAATTTTCTTGAAAAGAGTTGTAAGTCCTAGCTATCTCATACCATAAGCCTGAAAACTTTTTCTTATCAAATGAATTTACATCAAAGGAAGTGCTTGCAAATAGTGATGAAAAAATAATTAGTATTAATAAAATTGATTTCACAAGTACTCCTTCTTTGTATAGTGTAATTTATTATAAAAAAAGGGATGCTTGTAGTTGATTTATGTTAGTTTATATTTTGATAGAAAAATAATTGATATTAATTTTAGAAAAATAGGCACTATTGAGTATAAAACTATAATTACAATAATTGAGTTTTCGTTTATATTTTGTGTATCAAAAGAGGTAAATTCTAAAGCTATAAATGAAATAGCAACAGCTAAAGCCAATGAAAATTTTGTAATCATTGCCCAAAAACCAAATAAAATACCTGAAATATCGTTATTTATTTTTTTACTTTCTTGTGCTACATCAGCTTGGATAGAAGAGGGTAGTGCCATATCAGCACCTAAACTCATACCTGTTATTATACAAATAATGACAAAGTATAAAAAATCATTTTGTTGTAAAAAAGGCACAAAAAAGAAAGCTACACATGCTGTAATCATAGATAAAATCCATGTGGTTTTTTTTGATATTTTTATGGATAATTTAATCCATAATGGGAAAGTTAAAATTGCACTTAAAAAATAAATAATTAAAAAAAGGCCAGTCTTTTCTTCTAACTCTAATACAAATTTTACAAAAAACAAAAATAGGGTGGCAGGTAGTGCGTTTGCTAGATTATTTATTAGAAAAGCCAAAAATAGTTTTTTATGTTGAGGAAAACTTTCAAAGAAGAAATTTATTGATTTTAAAAATTCATTATTTGAAACTTTTGAAATATTATTTTTTGTGTTTTCAAAATGTTTTAATTTGAAGTAAAATATTATTGAAAAAATAGGAAAAATTATCATACAGGTATATAGTAATAACTCTAAGCTTTTTTTAGAATCATCTGCAACTAAAAAGATATAAGGAAATAATAAAGATATTAAAACACCAAGAACTATAAAAACTTCCCTTGAAAATGCTAATTTTGTATTATTTACTGAATTGTTGCTAATTTGTGAGTTTAAAGTAAGATAAGGAATCATTACAAAACTATAGGAAATATAAGTTATAAAGGAAAAGAAAAATAACCATAAAGAGTTGAAATAAATAGGTTTAATTAAAAAATATAAACCAAATAAAATAAAAAATGAAGAAACTAATATGATATTGAATTTATTGTGTTTATCAGTAAAATTGCCAATAAAAGGATCTAATATCATATCTAATAATCTAGCAATTAATAAAATAACTCCAACTGCACCAACACTTAAATTTACATATTCAACATAAAAAGTAGGCAGATAAATATATAAAGGGAATCCCAAAAAAGCAATAGGAATTCCTAATATTCCATAGGTAAGAATTTCATTGCTTTTTGGGTTATTATTATTCATTTAAATCTAATTTGTTATATATTTCACATATTTTTTAACTGTAATCATTTCAAAAACTTTTTTGTTATTAAAAAACTCAATTTATACGGAATAAGAGATATTAAACGTAAAAATTTTGACAAAATAAAAGGAAACGAAATTTCAAAACTATATGGTTTATTAAAATGCTCAAATATTTTTTTAGCAGCAATTTCAGGCTGTATTAATTGAGGCATGTCAAAATCATTTTTTGCAGTCAATCTTGTTTTTACAAAACCATGATTTATTATTTGTAAATAAATATTTTTTCGTAATAATTCAGGTTGAATTGACTGTGCAAGATTTACTAAAGCTGCTTTTGATGCACTATAAGCTCCACCATAAGGTAATCCAAAGTAGCTTGATAAACTTGCATTTAATATAACTCTTGATTCTTTTTTTTGTTTTTCTAAATAACTAGCTAGTGGTTTTAAAATTCTAACAGCACCTAAGTAGTTTGTATTTATCATCGATTCAAAGCTTGAAATATCCCATTGTTCTATATTCATAGAATCGTAAACTCCTGCATTGAAAAAACAAATATCTAAATCATTAAAAACAGTAAATGCTTCATCCACACATTTAGTAACATTTTCATTACTTGAAACATCAATGTCTAACAATTCTAATTTGTATGTATAAATTGATTTTAGTTGCAATAATTCTTCTGTATTCTTAGCATTTCTAGAACTTGCTATTACTTTATAATTACTTTGTAAGCAAAGTTTAACTAACTCTAAACCAATTCCAGAACTAGAACCAATAATCCAAATCTTTGTTTCCATGATAAAAACCTTTTATATGTAAGCTAGTTATGTACTAACTTAGTGCGATTATATGAGAATAAAAAGATTTTTGGTATGTTATATTTGTAGTTTAATAAAGAATAATTTGAAAAAAGAGATTTTAAATATATTTAAGGGTTAAGAAATAAAATGATAAAATGATAACTTAAAATTAATAAAAGTAATAAAAAGGTACCAGATGAATAATCTTGGAGAAATCGAAGCTTGGCTTAAAGAACATTCAATAAATAATTATATGATTTCTGAAGATTTGTACATTACTGTTCAAGGTAATGTTAACTTAAATGAGAGATTAAATGGTAAAAAACTACCAGTAAAATTTAAAATGGTAGATGGCTATTTTGACATAAGTAATAACAATCTTACTTCGCTTGAAGGTTGTCCTAAAGTAGTAACAAGAGATTTTAATTGCTCTAGAAATAAATTAGATTCATTATTTGAAGGCCCTTCTGAAGCTGGAGAATTTGATTGTTCTAATAATAAATTAAAAACTTTATCATATGCTCCTAAAGAAGTAAAAGGAAGCTTTAATTGTTCTTTTAACGAATTAACATCAATTAAAGGAAGCCCACGAACTATAAAAGGGCATTTTAACTGTTCTGATAATAGATTAATTAATTTAAAAGGTGGTCCTCAATATATAGATACGTATTTTGATTGTTCACATAATTTTATTGAAAGATTATCAGGAGGACCTGTTTCTGTCGGACAAGATTATATCTGTAATGGAAATAATTTGACAGATTTAGATAGCATTGCTGATGAAATTGGTTGGGATTTAATAACTGATATTAGATTAAATCATGTAACAAGCTCTTATAATGAAGAAGAAAAATATTGGAGATATAAAGGTAATGAAGTTATTGCTCATATTTATAAACCAATCGTTGCTTTAACAACTATTGATGAAATAAATAAATGGCTTAGAAAGCATGATATTAGAAGCTTTAGTATTTTAAAAGATAATTCAGTAGATGTCCATGGAGATGTAAAACTATCTGATAAACTTACTAGTTTAGTTAAATTACCACTTAATTTTAATGTTATTGAAGGTGATTTTGATATTAGTAATAATGAATTAACAACCCTTGAGGGAAGTCCTAAAAAAGTTACTGGAAGTTTCTTAGCACATAAAAATGAATTAACATCCCTAAAAGGTGGTCCTAAAGAAGTTGGTGGGAGTTTTATTATTTTACATAATAATGTTACATCATTACAAAATGCTCCATCTTTAGTTAAAGAGGATTTTATTTGTTCCCATAATCCATTAAGAGATTTAGAAGGTCTAAATAATGTAATAGGATATGTTTTTACAGGTGTCTATATTCCTAGATTAAAGTGCCAAAAATACAATTATAAGGGAATAACCACTTATAAATATCCTGGTGATTTAGTAATGAAGTATTTAGATCAAGAATATATTGCTTTAACAGATGAAGAAAAAACATTTGAAGCAACTAAAAAGAATTTAGAAAAAGTTGTTAAAAAAATGCTAAATGCTGGAACTTTAACAAAAGAAATGGTAACAGATGCTTTGATTAAAAACCTTACTAAATACCAATTAGATCAATTAAAAACAAAAGTTCTATGGATTAAATATCCTCCTAGTGATGAAAAAAGTGATGCTTTAACAGAAGATGATATTATGAAATTAGCTTTTGAACAAGAATTATAGGAAGAAAAATTAAGTCTTAACTATGATTTTTTTGATATAATCGCGAAATCAATACACAAATAAAAAATAAATGGAGATAATTGTAATATGGTTCAAACTGTCAATCTTAAAAAATCTTTTGGTCCAAGAGTTTTATTCCAAGACATAAATGTAAAATTAGATACTGGTAAAAGATATGGATTAATTGGTGCTAATGGTGCTGGTAAAACTACATTTTTAAAAATTTTAGCTGGACAAGAAGAAGCAACTGAAGGTGAAGTTCAAGTACAAAATGGTAAAAAAGTAGGAACTTTATCTCAAAATCAATTTGCATATGAAAATAATACAATTTTTGATGCAGTACTTTTAGGTAATAAAAAACTTCATGATGCTGTAAAAGAAAAAGAAGAACTTTACATGAGTCCTGAATTTACAGATGAAATAAATGATAGATTAGCAGAGCTTGAAATTATTTGTTGTGAAGAAGATCCAACTTATGAATATGATGTAAAAATCACTAGAATTTTAGAAGACTTAGGTTTTCCTGCTGCTACTCATCAAGATTTAATGAGTACATTAACAGGTGGAGATAAATTTAAAGTTTTATTAGCTCAAGTTTTATATCCAAAACCAGATGTTTTATTTTTAGATGAGCCTACAAATAACTTAGATATTGCAACTATTGGTTGGTTAGAAAATCAATTACAACACCACGATGGAACAATGGTTGTTATTTCTCATGATAGACACTTTTTAAATGCAGTTTGTACACATATTTTAGATGTTGACTTTAAACAAATTAGAGAATTTACAGGAACTTATGATGATTGGTATATCGCTTCAACAGTACTTGCTAAACAAAATGAAAAAGATGTGAACAGAAAACTAAAAGAGAAAGATGAACTTGAAAAATTCATTGCTAGATTTAGTGCAAATGCTTCAAAAGCAAAACAAGCAACTTCTAGACAAAAACAACTTGATAAGTTAGATGTTGGAGCAATTCAAGTATCAAGTAGAAGAGATCCTTCTATTATCTTTAAACAAAAAAGAGAAGTTGGAAAAGAGTTATTAACAGCTAAAAATATTTCTAAATCTTATGATGGTGAAGTTGTGTTAAATGATATTACTTTCACAGTTGAAAAAGGTGATAAAATAGCTTTAATTGGTACAAATGGTATTGGTAAAACTACACTTTGTGAAATTTTAGAAGGAAATATTAAAGCTGATAGTGGTGAAGTTTTATGGGGTGCAACTATTCAAAACTCATATTTTCCACAAAATACAACTGATTTAATTGAAGGTGATTTTACTTTATATGATTGGTTAAGAAATTGTGATAGAGATGCAGATATTTCTGAGATTAGAAACTGTCTAGGAAGAATGTTATTTAACGGTCAAGAGCAAGAAAAAAAAGTAACTTCTTGTAGTGGGGGTGAAAAACATAGAATGATGCTTTCTAAAATTATGTTAGAACAAGGAAACTTCTTAGTTTTAGATGAGCCTACAAATCACTTGGATCTTGAAGCTATTATTGCATTAGGAGAGGGATTACTTGAATATCCTGGTTCTGTAATTTGTGTATCTCACGATAGGGAATTATTAGATGCATTTGCAAATAGAATTATTGAAATCCAACCTGGTGGAACAATAGTTGACTTTAAAGGAAGTTATGAGGAGTATATTGAGTCTAAAGAGGCTTAATATATTTTACATAAAATTTTGAAATAAAAAAGGGGAAGATTTTAAAATCTTCCCCTTTTTTTATGTTAATGAAAAAAATATTATTTAGAATGTCTTGATGACATTCTGATTTCTCTTCTAGAAATAGCATCATTATATCTTCTTTTATCATCTTCTGTAACTAAATCTAATTTTGGAACAGGTGCTGGTTTACCTGCTTCATCAACTGAAATCATAGTGAAATAACAAACATTTGTATTTTTGATTGTATGATCTTTAATATCTTCTGAAATTACTTTAATACCAATTTCCATAGAAGTTCTTCCCGTGTAGTTAACAGATGCATGGAAAGTAACAAGAGAACCAATTTTAATAGGATCTTTAAATAAAACCATGTCAACTGATAATGTTACAGCATACATTCCTGTATATCTTGCTGCGCAAGCATATGCAACATGATCTAACATTTTTAAAATTTCACCACCGTGAACATTTTTACCAGAAAAGTTGGCTTTATCTGGTGTCATTAACATAGTCATTGTTAGAGATTTTTCTCTTTTTACTTCTTCGCTCATTTTTAAACCTTGTATTATAATTATTGAAATATCAACCATTATAAAACAATTTAGTAGTATAAACGTAGCAATTTATAAAAATAGTTTAATAGATTTAGAAAATATAGAAAAAAGTAACATTTTTCTATTTTTCTAAATAAGTATTATTTTATAATATGACCAACAAATTTTGACATATTGTTTAGAATTTTTTCACCTCTTCTAAATCCTAGTCCACAAGCTTCATAGGCAAAAAATACGCCAGCTTGATAAGAATTACCCTTAGAATCAGTAGGCAATTCTACATATTCTTGATAAATTGCTTTATGACCTTCATAATCACCAGAAGTTTCCACATCTATACTTCCATCACTATTTATGATTTTAGTATTAGCTCCTTCTCTTCCAAAGCATCTTTTTTCAACTTGTTTTTTATTTTCTAATGGTTCAAAAGATGTTTCTAAAAGTAATGGGTGATTTGGATATAAATCCCATAATATTTTCATAAAACCTTTTGATTGGAACATTAAAGTATAAGCAGGATTAAAAATAATTGCTTTTTTCTCTTTTATAATTTCTGTTAAAATCAATGCTAATTCACTCTCTTCAATAGCTATGTTTTCCCAAGGAATTAGTTTAAACCAAAATTCAAAACTCTCTTCATCTTTAAAAATACCATCATCACTAAATTGAACATTTTCAATAAATTCAAAATCAGTATTAAATCCAGCTTCACTTGCAATATGCTCTAAAAGTTTTGTAGTATTTATATCCTCACTAGAATTTGAAATTGAAGAAAATAGTATTTTCCAACCTAGAGTTGAATAATATTCTTCAAATTTTTCAATATCTGTGTCAAGGGTAATGATTCTTTTGAAGTTGTCTTTTAAAGCTTCATATAGGTTATTAAACTGACTAGCTTCATCTAAGCCATTTGCTTTCAGCATAGCCCATTGAATAATAGCTGTTTCAAAAAGTGAAGTTGGAGTATCTGCATTAAATTCAATTAGTTTTATAGGTTTTCCATCAATTCCACCTGCTAAATCAAACCTAGAATAGAGATGCCAGTGAACATCGTTTTCCCAAGACTCTTTTATCATTTCAACTAAATTAAATGGAATATTTATTTCATGAAAAAGATCATTATCAATCACATATTGACCAGCTTCGGCAAACATGTCATATAACTCATTACAAGCTTCATAATAAGTATTTGCTTCATCTTCATTAATAACTACAATTTCATCACTTACATAAGATGAATTATCAGCATCTGTATGCCATACAAATCCAATTGATTCTAAATAATCATCTGTTAATGGTTTTAATTTTTCTAATTTCATTTATCCCCCAAATCCTGAACTTTTTGAACCAAATGAAGAAGAACTCGATTTTGCTCCTGAATTAGAATTTCCTCCAAAGAAACCACTTTTTTTACTACTTGAGCTACTTGATCCTGTAGTTGCAGGAGTTTTTGAGAATGAACTTTGTGATTTACTATATGTTTGAGGTGATTTATATTGAGTTTGTCTTTGGTTTTGGAAATTTTGATTATTAAATAATTTATTACCAAGCCAAGATCCAATCATTGCACCTGCAATTGAAGATAATAATACTCCACCAAGACCCATTCCTCCGCTACTTACCTCTGCATTTGGATTTGTTAAAGGTGAAGTTCCTGCATCTATTTTTTTCTCTTCTTCCTTAACTAAAGCATCTATTTCTTCTTGACTTAAAATTCTCTCTGTTCCATCTGGTTTTCTTAAAACAACAGTTGTTTTTGAAGCTGGAAATTCATCTGCAATCTTATATTTACCATCGGCACTTTCTTCAACAATTACAAAGGCACCTTGCTTTTGGCTAGCATTTGTAAAAGCATCATTTTGTCCTTGATTTTGTTGTTCTTGATTGTTATTAGAACTATCTCCACAACCTATAAGTCCTATAACAAGTAAAGAACCTAATCCTCCAACCATTGCATAATCTGATATTTTTTTAATATGATTTTTCTTTTTCAATTTTTTAACCTTTTTTAAATATTCTCTTAAAATTTTTTATATTTTATTATGACTATTTTAGAAATCAAAGTATTATATCAAATTGATTTATAATAATCAAAAAATTATAAATTTCTTTTTTTATTCTATTAGAAATAAATTTTTAGTATAAATAATAATACAACTAATTAGCAAAAAATAACAATATTTTTATAAAATAATTAAATTACATTTACTTTATATTTACTTTGAAAGAGTATAATTTAAATTATAAAAGGAGATATCATGATAGATACAGCAAATATGGGAATTATGGCGAATTTCATTCAACCGACTTCTAATAACATTTCAACTCAGATGATATCGAAAAAAGATTCTGATGCTGATTCTTCTCTTAGTATTGAAGAAATGGGTGTTAGCAATGATATATTTTCGTCTTATGATACTGATTCAAGTGGCTTAATAAGTCAATCTGAATTAACAACAGCAATTGAGACTGCTATGTCTCAATTTGATGGATCAATGCCTTCTAAAGAAGATTTTCAGTCTATGCTTTCATCTTTCGGTTTTGAAGTACCATCTGGAAATGAAAGTAGTAGTTCAACATCTTTATCCTCTTCTCAATCGGATACAATTTCTTCAATTCTATCAGAATATGATGCAAGTAATTTAAGTCAAAGTGATGCACAAAGTATTGTAGCAGCCTTTGAAGATGCAGGAATTGAGCCTTCAGAAGAACTTGCAAATGCAATGTCTGAAGCGGGATTTAATGCAAAAGAAGTTGGAACATTGGCAGGTGTTGGTCCTCAAGGTGGAGGAGGTGCGCCAATGGCATCATCTGACTCTAGTGAAGTATATGATGATATGGATACAAATGAAGATGGTGTAGTTTCCATTGCGGAGCTTCAAGCTGCTTATAGTAGCAGTAGTATAGATTCAACATCATCATTAAGTTCAAATCAACAAAATGCTTTAGATAATTTAAGTGTTTTAATGAATGTAATAAAATCTAGTAATACAAGTGAAGATGGAACTTCTTCTATTGACACAAAAAGTTTTGATGGAATTTTGAAAGCTATTAATAATCAAAATAATAATAGTCAAATAAATACATATTTACAAAATACAACTTCTAGTTCACTTTTTGGCTACGCATAATTTGCGTAGCTAATAAGTAAATAAAACTTTTTATTCTCCTTTTAAACCTTGTCTCATAGCTTCAACTACACTATTATCGGCTTTTGTATTGGTAAAAAGCTCAAATGCCAAAACCCCTTGAAATAAAAGCATATCCTCTCCGTCTTTGATTTGAAGTTTATTTTCACTTGCAAGTACTAAAAATGATGTGATTTTCCCATATACACAGTCAAAAGCAAAAGATGCATTTTTTAGAACATTATCTAATAGCTCTTTCGGACATGGAAGTTCTTCATCTTTTAATCCAGCACTTGTAGAGTTTACTATTAAATCAAAGTTTTGAGTTTGGAATGTATCCCAAGTTGAGCATTTGATATTATGATTTCTAAAAAACTCAAGTTTTCCTTCGCTTCTATTTAAAACTGTTACTTCTATGTTTTTTGATTGTAAGGCTAGGGCAATGGCTTTTGCAGTTCCTCCTGCTCCTAAAAGTAATACATTTTTAACAGCTCCAAAGCTTTCTATTGCTTTTAGAAATCCAGGTGCATCTGTATTATAGGCTATAATTTTGCCATTTTCATTTATATAAGTATTTACAGCTTTTATTTCTTTTGCCAATCCTCTTACTTCATCTGCATTTTCATAGGCATACTCTTTATGGGGAACTGTAATATTTGCTCCACTATAGTTGTTTTGTAAAAAAACTTCTTTTATAGTACTTCCATTTTCTAGGTGGTGTTTCCCATAATCTCCATCAAAATTTATATGCTTTAGTCCTGCATTTTGCATTTGTGGTGATTTTGAGTGAGCTACTGGATTTCCAAATATAACAAAGTGTTTTTTAGCTTCAGACATTTATTCCCTTATTTTATAATTTGTTGTTTGAAAAATCAAAATTTTCTATATGATTATCTAAGTGTTCTTCTAATGCTAATTTATACTCTTTCATAAAGTATTCAACAACTTTTTGTTTTTCAGCTTTCATATCAGCTGATGTTTCAAATGAAGTTGCAGCCATCCAAGCACTAAATCTAGCAGATCCGTACATAAAAGATGCACTTATTTCACCTTGCGTTAGTTTTTGAGCTAATTGTTCATTTGCAAGTGCTATATGTGCATCTGCTCTTTTTAAAAATCCATTATTCTTTTCTTCCATTATTTTTCCTTTTTATTTAAATTTATTATTTAGAACGTGCTATTATCTGAAAAATAGGATATTCTTTATTATTTCTATAATCTGTGTAAACTATTTTATATTCAAGAAGTTCAAATCCATTTTCTATGATTAAATCACAAAGTTCATCTTTGTCATATCCGAAGTGTTCAACTCCTTCGTTTTTATGTTCATCATGAAATGTTCCATCTTCTTTCACTAAATCATTTATACATAAATATCCACCATTTTTAAGAGTACTTTTTGCTTTTTTTATAAACATTTCTGTATCTTTTATATGATGTAGTGTCATAGAAATAGCTAGTAAATCAAACTCATTTTGCGGTAAATCTTGTTCATTAATATTGTGTTGAACTGCACTTATATTTGTAAAACCTAACTCTTTTGCTTTTTCATTAAACTTTTCAACCATACCAATTGAATAGTCCATTCCAAGAACTGTATTTGTTTCATTGCTAAGTCCAAAACCTACAAGTCCCGTTCCACAACCATAATCAAGTATTTTAAAATCAGGTTTTAAATCTACAATTTCTATTATATTATCAACACTTGATTTTGCTGTTAAAACTCGTGAGGGCTTGCTCTCCCAATCTTTTGCCACATTATCAAATCTATTCATATTTTCTTATCCTTAAACAATAACTGATTAATATTTTGCTAAATTATAGCAAAAGCAAATAAAAGAGCAATTATGAATAATATTAAATACTATTTTAGTACAACAAACGATGGAAATTTGGCTTATCATGTAAATGATATAAAAGAAAATGTGGATAAAAATAGAGAAGCAGTTGCCGCTTTATTAGGTTATAAAGGTGAAGATTTAGTTTATATGAATCAAGTTCATGGAAATAATGTTCAAATAGTAACTAAAGATTCACCCAAACTAATAGATAATTGCGATGCAATAATTACAAATGATAAAGACCTACCTATTATGGTTATGGTGGCTGATTGTATTCCTATACTTATTTTCGATGAAATAAGGGGTGTAATTGCAGCTATTCATGCAGGAAGAAATTCAACTTTTCAAAAAATCACACAAATAACAGCGAATAAAATGATAAAAGAATTTAATTGTAATGTGGATAATATGAAAGTAATTATGGGACCAAGTATTCATAAATGTTGTTATGAAGTAAGCGATGAATTAGCTCAAATAGTAAAAACTTCATTTGGTGAAAAATTTTGTAATGGAAGACATATTGATTTGCATGGAATTAATATCATGCTTTTAGAAGAAATTGGAATTAAACATATTAGAGTTTCAGAAATTTGTACAAAATGTTCAGATGAGCCATTTTTCTCTTTTAGAAAAAATCCACAAACAGGACGTTTTGCAGGTATTATAAGTTTTAGTAATAATGAACAATTAAATTATAATTAAGTTTTATATTTAGTTTACTGGTTTTACATAATTTTTACATAACTTGCTTAATTTAATATTAATCTATTTTTTTTCTATAAAATTATATTTTTTAAGTTTCTTTTGGTTACTATTTTTCAAATTTATTTTAAAAGTAGAAATTTTAAAGGAAAAAAATGAGTACAAAAGTAACAAAAGAAGAAGCATTAGAGTATCATAGAGTACCAAACCCAGGAAAAGTTGCAATCGCAACAACTACTAATTTAGAGACACAAAGAGACCTAGCATTAGCGTATTCACCGGGTGTTGCCTTTCCTTGTGAAGAGATTCAAAAAAATCCAGAACTAGCATATGAATTTACATCAAAAAGAAATTTAGTTGCTGTTATTTCAAATGGTACAGCAGTACTTGGTCTTGGAAATATTGGAGCTCTTGCTTCTAAGCCTGTTATGGAAGGTAAAGCTGTATTATTTAAGAAGTTTGCAGCTGTTGATTCTTTTGATATTGAAGTTGATGAAACTGATATTGATAAATTTTGTGAAGTTGTAAAAGCTATTGCTCCTACATTTGGAGGAATTAATCTTGAAGACATAAAAGCTCCTGAGTGTTTTGAAATAGAAAGAAGATTAGTTGATGAGTTGCATATTCCTGTAATGCATGATGATCAACACGGAACTGCTATTATCACATCAGCTGCTTTAATTAATGCAGCTGAAATGATGGGCAAAAAAATTGAAGATTTAAAAGTAGTTGTTGTTGGTGCTGGAGCTTCTGCAATTGCTTGTTCTACAATGTATAAAGAGTTAGGTGTTAAAAACTTAATTATGTGTGATTCAAAAGGTGTTATACATAAAAATAGAACAGATTTAAATAAATATAAAAAAGAGTTTATTACATCATCTGATGCTCTTACTATGGAAGATGCATTTAAAGATGCAGATATGGTTTTAGGATTATCAAGACCAGGAACTTTTACTGTTGAACATATTGCACTTATGAGTGAAGAACCAATTGTATTTACTTTAGCAAATCCAACTCCTGAATTATTCCCTGAAGATGTAAAATCTGTAAGACCAAAAGCAATAGTAGGAACTGGAAGATCAGATTTTCCAAATCAAGTAAATAATGTACTTGGTTTTCCTTTTATTTTTAGAGGTGCTTTAGATGTACAAGCTAGAAAAATAAATATGCCTATGAAAATGGCAGCTGCATATGCTATTGCAAATCTTGCAAAAGAGCCTTTAACTGCTGATTTAAAAGCTTTATATGGTGATTTAACTTATGGAAGAGAATATATTATTCCAACTCCTTTTGATAAAAGACTAATGGTTGAAGTATCAGCAGCTGTTGCTAATGGTGCTGTTGAAACAGGAGTTGCAAGAGTAAAAGAGTTTGATTTAGAAGCTTATAGAGCAAAACTTGCATTAATGGTGTAGTTTTGAATCCTCTTTCAATTATCTATTAATTAATAAAATGCTATTATTCTCGCTAAATTTTTAACGAGAATAATAGAGAATAGGATAATGATGGAAGAGTATATACTTTTAATTGATACTGAAGATGCAAAAGGTTTGGTATACAATATCTCAAAAGTTCTTTTTGCAAATAACTTAAACATAGAGCAAAATGCCGAATATGTTGATCCTGACACAAAAAAATTCTTTATGCGAAGTATTATATCTGGAAAAGTTTCGCACAATATGTTGCTTAAAGAATTAAAAGAAGTTTTACCTTCTGGTGCTCAAATTAGATTAAACAAAAAAGAGAAAAAAGATGTTGTTATTTTAGCAACTAAAGAGTTTCATGTTTTAGGTGACTTATTAATTAGATATATTGCAGGTGAATTAAATGCAAATATAAAAGCAGTTATTGCAAATCATAATCATCTACAAGATCTAGTTGAGAAATTTAATATTCCATTTAAATGTATTAGTGCAGAAGGATTAAGTAGAGAAGAGCATGAAGATAAAATGATTGCTGAAATTTCAACTTATGAGCCTGAACTTATTGTTCTTGCAAAATATATGAGAATTTTAACTCCAAAATTTGTAGAGACTTTCCCTAAAAAAGTATTAAATATTCACCACTCATTTTTACCAGCATTTATTGGTGCAAACCCATATAAGCAAGCACATGAAAGAGGTGTTAAAATTATTGGAGCAACTGCTCATTATGTTACAAATGATTTGGATGAAGGTCCAATTATTTTTCAAGATGTGGTAAGAGTTGATCACTCATACTCTTGGGAAGATATGAGAAATGCAGGAAGAAATGTGGAAAAAATCGTTTTATCAAATGCTTTCGAATTATTGTTAAATGACAGAGTTTTTGTACATGGAAATAAAACGGTGATTTTATAATGTTTAACCTAGTTTTACATGAACCAAGAATGCCAGGAAATGTAGGAACTATTGGAAGACTTGCCTTTGCATTAAACTGTACTTTACATCTTATTAAACCTTATGGTTTTGGAGCTATTACTGAAAAAGAAGTGCGACGAGCAGGGCTTGATTATTGGTTTGAACTTGATGTTAGAGAGTATGATAATATAGAAGACTTTTGGGCAAAAAATCCTTTTAATGATAGACATTTCTTTGCAACAACTAAAACTAAACAAGTTTATTTTGAAGCGCAATTAAAAACTGGGGATTATTTTTATTTTGGAAGAGAAGATGCAGGACTTCCACAAATTATTTTAGATAAAAGTCCAAAAACTTGTATTACAATTCCCATGACAAATGAAGCTAGAAGTTTAAATATTGCAAACTCTGTTTCAATTATTGCTTATGAAGCATTAAGACAAAATTTCAAAGATTTTAAATAATGGCTTTAAAAAATATAGTCGTAGGTGGCTTTACAAAAGAGCAAAGAGAAAAAGAGCTTGAAAGAGTTAAAACAAAGTATGAAAAAAAAGGTTATAAGTTTTTGAAATACTTAGATAATGGAACTTTAAAATCTGTTGCTGTATTTGAAGTAAGTGCTTCTATTATAAGAAAAGAAAGATCAGCTCAATTACTTGTTTTAGGTTTTGGATTTCTTATAATTTCTGCAATATTATATTTTAAGTCTATGAATATTAATTAGACTTAAAATATATATTTAACAATTTATTAATACTTTTTGAATATAATCTTAACAATTACATAAGGATGATAGATTGTATAAAATTTTGCTTTTAGAAGATGATGAACTTTTTGCTTCAACAGTAGAAGACTTTCTTAGTGATGAAGGTTTTGATGTTGATATTGCTAGCGATGGTGAAGAGTGTCTAGAACTTAATTTTAAAAAAAATTATGACCTTTACATTTTTGATATAAATGTACCAAAAATAAATGGTTTAGATTTACTAAATCAGCTAAGAGAAAGTCAAGATAGTACTCCTACAATTTTTTTAACTTCCTATAAAGATAAAGACACCTTACATGATGCTTTCTTAAAAGGCTGTGATGATTATTTGAAAAAACCAGTTGATTTAGATGAGTTGATTTTACGAATAAAAGCACTTTTAAAAAGAAATAAAAAACAGTTTGACACTATACAATTATCAGATACTTTAACTTTTAATCCTAGTTCTAAAAGAGTTTTTGAAAATGGAGTTGATTTAAATCTTCCTATTAAAGTATTGGAGTTAATGGAACTTTTTGTTGAAAATAGGGGAGATATAGTTACTAAAAATATGATTATTTCCAAATTATGGGCGACAAGTGAAGATTATAGTGAAGGTTCAATTAGGGTTTATATAAATCAAATAAAAAAACTATTTGATAAAGATTCTATTATAAATATTAAAGGTATAGGATATAAAATTGAATTCTAAGAAAAAAGATTTTTTAATATCTATTTCTATTGTTTTTACTTTTACCCTTATAATTATTCTTTATTTAAACTACTTTTTTATCTCAAAGTTCGGATTAAACCAAGAAAATTTTATTTATATAATTATTCCTTTGTTAATTGTTGGATTAGCTATATTTTTAAGCTTTTCTATTTCAATTTTAAAGCCACTTTTTAAAAGTGATGAGAAACTAGAACTTAGTATAAAAGAAACCATCCACGAGCTTAATATCCCTGTTTCAACTATTAAAATGAATACTCAACTTTTAGAAAAAACAATATCTGATGAAAAGAGTTTAAAAAGACTAGATAGAATAAAACAAGCTAGTAATAATCTTTTAAAATTATATGAAAATATGGAATATAATATTAAAAAAGAGATTGATAAAATAGATAAACAAGAGTTTTATTTAGATGAAATTATAAATGCCTCTTGTGAAAAATTTGATGATATTAAAAAAAATACAAAAATTACAGTAGATGTAACAAATATAAAGCTATATACAGATTTAAATGGTTTTGAAAAGACTATTGATAATTTAATCTCAAATGCAATTAAATACAATGTAAAAGATAAGCCAATAGTAAAAATCACTTATAAAGATGGAATTTTATCTATTTTTAATAAGGGTGAAAAAATAGATACAAAAAATCTTTTTATTATTTTTGATAAATATTTTCAAGAAGACTCCTCGAAAGATGGCTTTGGCTTAGGACTTTCTATGGTAAAAGAGTTTTGTGATAAAAATAAAATTAGTATAAATATTGATACATTAGATGAAGGAAATAGATTTAATTTAAATCTAAAAAATATTATAAAATGAAAGAATCAATAATCTTATATTATGATGAGATTTGCCCTTTTTGCAATAATTATGCTCATCTTCTAAAATTAAAAGAAGAGTTTATAATAGAGTTAAAAGATATAAATAATAGTAAAGATGAAATAGTATTTTTTTCAAAAGATATAAATATAGAAGATGGTTTTATTGTAGTTTATAAAAATACCTATTATCAAGGAGCTAGAGCTTTACAGTTTTTAGATTCTATTGTAGAAAAAAATAGTTTTTTAGGAAAGTTACACTTTTTATTTAAATATAATAATTTCTTTTCAAACACGCTTTATAGAATATTATTAATTTTGCGTAAGATTATATTTTTTATTTTGAGAAAGAAGTAAGAGAAAACTCTTGCTTCTTTTTAGTAACTTAGATTTTGATAATCTTTGTTTAATAAACTACTTGCAACTTCAGCAGGTTTAGCAACTGTGATACCTTCAAGTAATACTGATTCATCTTTAGAGGCATTTGGTAAATATAAAGGACAAACTTTAACCTTAGCCCCTTGTTTCATAAGTGCTTGAAGCATCATTTTTGGAGATTTGTCTTGTGGTTTTAAAATAGGACTTTCCATTCCCTTTACAGCCAAATCACCAGCTTTTGAACAAAGAGTCATATTTACTTCTTTATTTTGTTTTAATGTCATCATTGATAAAACCATTCCCATCATTTGAGTTTGAGCATCTTCTGAAGTTATAATTACATTTAATCCTTTTGCAGTATTTTCACTTGCCATTGATGCAGTTGATAACAATAATGATGATAATAAAACTAGTAAACCTTTCTTCATATTATATTTCCTTATATTTAATTGTTTTATATTATTAATAAAACTTATGAAGTATAGATAAAATAAACTTATATTTTAATAAATTAATCTTATATTTAAAGAAGAGAATAAATGAAAGTTAATAAAAAAGATTTTGAGAAAAGTGAAAGAATTTTAAAAGAAGTAAGAAAGGTTTCTTACTTCTTCATTTTTTAATAGCTTAAGTTTTGATAATCTTTATTTAGAAGTTTACTTGCCCCATCTACTGGAGTTGCAATTGTAATACCTTCTAATAATTCTGCCTTATCATTTGAAGAATTTGGTAGATATATTGGGCAAAGGTCTACTTTTGCACCTTGTTTTATAAGTGCTTGAAGCATCATTTTAGGAGATTTATCCATAGGTTTTAAGATTGGACTTTCCATATCTTTTACAGCTAAATCACCAGCTTTTGAACATAAAGTCATATTTACTTCTTTTTTTTGTTTTAATGTAGCCATTGACAATGCCATCCCCATCATTTGAGTTTGCGCATCACCTGAAGTTATAATTACATTTAATCCTTTTGCAGAATTTTCACTAGCAATTGATGCTGTTGATAATATTATTATTGATGATAAAACTAATAAACTTTTTTTCATATTGTATTTCCTTTTATTTGAGTATTTTATATTATAGATAGAAAAACTTATAATTATATAAATTATAAGTTTTATAATTTAAAAAGAGAAGTTAATGCTTCTCTTTTTTTAGAAAGAAAACTTTTTATAAAGTTTGAAGAAGTAGATTATTGTTTTTATTTGAACATAAATAAATGGAAGCATAATTATAAAATATGCAATAGAATATTTTGCAATAATTCCATTAAATGTTAATCCAAAGTTTACAAAAAACATACCAAAAACGAAAAATGCAACTCCTGGACAAATAAGAGCAAATGAAATAGCTGATTTATCATTTGAATGAATATATTTTTCAAAATAACCCATTTTTTTCATAACCATATATCCTAAAATTCCAAATATAATTTGTAATGATAAAACAGTAGATGTAAATACAAAAAGTGATGATTTAGCCAACGGTGTTGCATAGTTATGCTCTAATCCAAAAGAAACTCTAACAAATGTAATTCCAAGTAGTGTTAATATAGGAATTAAAATCCAAATAGAAGGAGCAGCTTCTAAACCTAAACCTTTTTCAAACATATTTTTAAAACCAATTGTAAGTTTTATAAGCATTAATAAAATAGCAAGTGATGCAAAAAATAAAGCCCCAAATATACCAATAGAGTTTATAACCAAGTTATGACTCATAGCACCAGGTGCAGCAAATCCAACTGCAATCATAGAAAGAGCAAAAATAGAAATCATTTGAGATAGATTATTGTTTTTAGAAAAATCAAAATCACCTTTGATTAAAAGTCTAGAAAAATATTCAAAAAATATTTTTAATGCAAAATAACCAACAACCATAAATCCAATTAAAGCAAATGGAAATAAAAATTCAACAATTCCCCAAAGACCAGGTACAAATACAGCTCCCAAAACAAAACATACATTAATAGTCATAGCATAAGTTAAAGGAAGAGTCATAAGTGTAATTTGAGAATTTGAATTTATTAACTCTTGATAACTAGCTGTTTTTTTATATAAATTGTATTGTTTAGTATTCCAAATCAATAGTTTAAAATGCAAAAATGCAAAAGCAATAATAAAAACTAATGAAATAGAAACAACAAACGATAACCAATCACCTTTTAATAAAGCTGGCATTATAAAGTCATACGTAGCCATTGGAGTATTTGGATGTGGAACTAGAAACATTAGATACATAAAAAATGAAACACTTAAACCTCCTGCTCCCAAAGATGATAAAAAACACATGGGTGAGAATTTTTCTCTTAAAATCATATATAAATCCTTAATAATAATATTTTTTGTGATGTTACATAAAATTATATTAAAAACTTATGAAAGTATTATAATAATTAATTATATGCAACTAAGTTGCGTATAAGCATTTTTAGTTAAAATTCACAAAAAAATTAAGGAAATAAATGAAAAGAATATTTTTTACAACAGCATTTTTAGCTTCATGTTTATTAGCAAACAGTGAAATATCTACAAACTATACATATAAAGATTATGATAATTCTAAAACAAAAACTAATGGGAAAACACTAGATTACAGACTTTTACATAATTTTGAAAATTCTCAAATTGTAATTAATTATGAAGATAGTTTAACAAAAAGAGAAAACGAGATTACGAAGGCAAAATTAACTTCTCTTGAAGTTGAAAAATTAAGTATGAAATATCTTTATCATATTAGTGATGATCTATCTTTTAAAACTTCTTTTATAAATATAGAAGATAATTTAGCTCCAACAGATGATGGAAAAATTTATGGATTAGGACTTATTAAAAGTATGAACAGTTCTACTGAAATAAAAGTAGATACATATTTAAGTGATTATGATGATTTTAATGCAAATCAATATGATTTAATATTTGTAAAAAGATTTAAATTTAATGAAATAAATTTTATGGGACAAACAGGAATTAAATATATTGATATAAATGGAAGTAAATATGGAAACTATATTTTAAAAGATAATTATTATGCAAGCTACTTTTTAAATCTAAATGCAAATTATAATGGTTTTATATTTGGTCTTGGATTTATGGATGGTGATAGATTATTTGCAGTTCAAGATGATGGATTGAAAGTAGAGCATCATGCACTTGAACAAAGTAAAACATATATGATAAGTTTAGGTAAAAAGTTTAAAGATATTGATTTGATTAGTAGATATATTTATTCAAAATCAGATGAATTACCCGAAAATAGAGACAATGTTAGATCAAAATTTGTATCAATAGGATTTAATTATAAGTTTAACTTATGATAAATATATAAATTTATTTTATAATTAAGCAAAGTTTTATTTTTACTATAGTAGAATTCTTTTATCAAAGGAAAATATTTATCCTTTGTAAAATATAGGAGTTAATATGGCTTGCGATACAGGTTCAAAACCAATAGAAGAAAAAGAGATAGTAGTTAATAACGAAAATAATAATGAAATAAAAAAGGAAAATAATATGAGTTCAAGTTTAGTTTTAAGAAAAGCACCAGAGTTTAAAATGGAAGCGTATAACGCAAAAACAGGTCACTATCAATCAGTAAGTAGTGAAGATTATAAAGGTAAATGGTCTGTTGTTTGTTTTTACCCAGCTGACTTTACATTTGTTTGTCCAACTGAAATTGCAGCAATGAATGCAAAATATGATGAGTTCCAAGAGCTTGGTGTAGAAATTTTAGCTGTGTCAACTGATACTAAGTTTTCACATAAAAGATTTGTTGAAACTGAACCATTGTTAAAAGGTTTACAATTAACAATCGGTGCTGATACAACAGGTGCAGTTTCAAGAGCATTTGGTGTAATGATTGAAGAAGAGGGAATTGCACTAAGAGGAAGATTCTTAATTAATCCAGAAGGAACAGTAGTAGCACAAGAAGTACAAGCACCAATGGTAGGAAGAAATGTACATGAATTCTTAAGACAAGTAAGAGCTTGGCAACATGCAGAAAAAACAGGAGAAGTATGCCCAGCAGGATGGGTACCAGGTAAAAAAACACTTCCAGTTAATACAGATGTAGAACAAATGACAGGAAGAGTTGGAGATTATATTACTATCGAAGAGATAATGGCATAATTTTTAATAACCTTTTAATATAAATACTAACAAAATACTAACATTTTTAAATGAAAGCCCAAAGATTATTCTTTGGGCTTTTTTTATTTACACTTAACAAAACATTAACAATTAATTAATGAAAAATTAACAAAACTATTTTATTATCTTGAAAATTATTTTTAAGGAATGAAATGAAACTGAAGTATTCACTTTTTGCATTAATCGCTATAAATGCCAACTTATTATCAAGTGAAGTTGTAAATTTTGATCAGATGTCAATTACAGCTACAAAAGTTGAAACAGCCACAAAAGAAGTAACTCAAAGTATTGCAGTTGTTGATGAAAAAACAATTGAAGATAAAAATATCTTAAATATTCAACAAGCAATAGAAAATATTCCAGGTGTAATTGCAGAATCTTCTTCAAATTCTCCAAGTCCAAAATTGGTTATCAGAGGGGCTGGATTAAAAGCTAGATATGGTGTAAGAGAAATTATGGTTATGAAAGATGGAGTTCCAATGACTGATCCTGATTCTTTTACTAGATTTGATTATATTGATATGCAAGATGTTTCAAGTATTGAAGTTCAAAAAGGACCTGGATCTATAAATGCTGCTAATGCAACAGGTGGAGTAATTCAGCTTATTACAAAATCAGTTTTTGATGATTCTATTAATAGGGTAAAAGCTGGTATTGGAGATGATGGACAACAAAACTTTAATTTAAAAGTTGGGGATAAAATCAGTGAAAATGATTATGCTTCAGTAGCTTTTAGTAGTAGAAAAATAGATAACTCTTGGAGAGATAATAATGATTTTGATTCAAGTCAATTGAGTTTAAAACATGGTCATATCTTCAAAAATGATTCTACAATAGAGTCTGAAATCGCTTATACTAAATCAAATATGAATTTACCAGCATCAATGACAAAAACTGAATTTGAAGAGTTTAAACAAACAGGTGAACAACATAATACTTCTGATATTTGGCAAAATAGTGCAAGAGATTCTGAAATATTATCTTTAAATACAAAATATGAAAAAGAGTTTGGAAATTTTACATTTAAACCAAGATTTTATTTTAATACATGGGATCATTATCATCCTGTAACGGGAATGATAAATGATAGTGATGATAACAATGTATTTGGTACAGATTTAGAACTAGACAATAATCATAAACTTTTTTCAAATGATGCTACATTTGTAACTGGACTTACATGGAAAAAAGATCAAACAAAAGATGCAAAAAAATATACATATAAAGATTTAGATACCACAACAACTACATCTTGGGGTGGAGCTACGACAACTAGAATTAATAGAACTTTATCAAATGAAAAAGGTGATTTAGCAAGTCGTGAAGATACAGATACAACTTTATATGGTATTTATGCAATGGAGTCTTTTAAACCTACTGAAAAATTGTCAATTGATATTAGTTCTAGATTAGATAAATTAGATTTTAATATAAATTCAACAGATTATATAGCTTATAACTATAGTAATGATTCATATAATTATTTAACATCTGATGAAGAAACAAATATTGATAAATCTTACACATTATTATCAAATAAATTAGGGTTTTCTTATGCTTTAAGTGATACTACAAATATCTATACATCAATTGCTCGAGCAAATCAAGCCCCAACAACAAGCGAACTAGAAACAAATGAAAACTTGGATAAAACAACTAGTATTAACTATGAAATTGGATTAAAAAGTAGAGCAAATGAGTTTGCTTACGATTTAGCAATATATCAAAACAATGTAAAAGATGAAGTTGTTCAAATAATCAATTCAGATAGCCAAACAGATTATGCAAATGCAGGAGAAACCGAAAAAAGAGGTTTAGAGTTTAATTTAGCTTATAATCTTACAAAAAATCTTCAAACAGGTGGAGCATATGCATATAGTGATTATACATATAAATCATTTACAGAGACTTATTATAGTTCAAGTTTAAGAGCAATGACGCAAGCTTCAAGAGATGGTAATTATTTGCCATATATTCCTAAAAACTTATATTCAATATTTTTAGCATTGAATCTAGATAATGGATTCAAATCTAGAGTTACGGCAAAAACTTATGGCAGTTATTATATGGATAATGCAAATACTCAAAAATATGAAGGATATGACTTAATCACTGATTTAATGGTTGGTTATGAGAGAAAAAATCATAATATTCAGTTAAATATCAATAATGTATTTGATAAATATTATGCTATGGATGCTTCAAAAAGCACTTCAGGTGAAGAAACATATAAAGCAGCAGCTCCAAGAAGTACAATGCTTACATATTCTTATAAATTCTAAGGTTTAATAAATGGTAAATTTTGTTAATAGAGATAAAAATGATATTTTTGCAATGCCAATTTTGAGTCTAGTATTTAAAAATAGGGTGTTCTTAAGAACTGTACAAATAGTTGTATTTGCATTATTTTTATATGCAATTTATTTTGGATTTATAAATTATACTAAAGAGGAAAATTTATTTACAACTGGCCTTTTTTGGGGATTGTTTTGGCCTTTTTTTATGGTTGTAAGTTTAAGTACCTTTGGACGAATATTTTGTGGAGTTTGTCCCCATGGTTTTATTGGTAAATATATCACAAAATTTGGTTTAAAAAAGAAAGTACCAAAAAGCTTGGCAAATCCTTTTATTGGAGTATTTTTACTATTTATTGGTTGGTGGGGCACTTATTATATGTATCCTGAGTTTTTTAAAACTCCTTATGTAACAGCTTTATTATTTGCAATTATGACTTTAGTGGCGGTTGTTTTTTATTATATTTATGATGAAATGGCTTATTGTAAGTATGTTTGTCCAATTGGAACTATGACAAAAGTTTTTTCAAAAGTTAGTTTTACTAAACTTGAAACATATAGTGAACATTGTCAATCTTGTAAGACTTTTGAGTGTGCAAGTGCTTGTTCTTATGGTTTGAAACCTTTTACTTTTGCTAAAAAGAACTCTATGGAAGATTGTACTTTATGTATGGATTGCAGTAGTGTTTGCCAGAGTGTTGCTTTTAAATTTAAAAAACCTTCAAATGTATTATTAAATAAATTTAAACCTTCAAAAGCTGAAGTTTGGGCTTTGATTTTTATAACTGCTGCTATTAGTATAACTATGGGATTTCACCATGCCTTAGGAAGAAGTGCTATTGTAGAAGAATTCTTTTGGAGTAAAACTGCTAGATATTTTGAGTTATTTATAAACTTTGGTAGCATTGATACTATTGGATTATTTGCTTTTTTATATGCTGTTGTTATTACAGTGTTTTTAAGTGTTATTGGAATGTTTATAGCTTCAAAGATTATGAATGTTACTTTTGAAAAAACATTTTATACTCTTGGATATGCTTTTGTACCACTATTTATAATTGGTGGATTATCTCATATTGGAGAGTTTTTCTTTTACTCTTATGCTTCAAATATCGTAAATGGTTTTAATCAAGCTTTTGCTTTAGGAATGGAAACTATGCAGCCACTTGCTAATAGAAGGGACGAGTGGGTTCATATATTTAAAGCTTTTACTCATATTGGATATATTTGGGCATTTATTTTAATGATTATTAGATTTAAACTAATAGATAGTAAAAAATCTTTAAAAGTTTTAGCATTTCCTTTTGCTTCAGCTTTGATTATCTTTTATATGGGTTTAAATTTTTACACAGGATATGTATTTAAAACTTATGGTGCAAGTAGTGGTGAACATAATCATGGTTCACATCAAATGAAAATGGAAAATAAATGAGTATAGAACTACTAAAAAATTTAGTTGATTACGGAGTTATAGCATTGCTTATATTTATGAGTTTTATCTCATTTTGGTTTTTTATAGAAAGGGTGATTTTTTATAAAAAAATGGATGTAAAAAGCTATAAAAACAAAAAGTCTTTAGATATTGCACTTACCAGACATCTAACTATCATAGGAACAATTGCTTCTAATTCTCCTTATATTGGACTACTTGGAACTGTAATGGCTATTATGCTGACTTTCATGACCATGAGTAATGGTGATATTGAAGCTGCAAAAATCATGAGTTCTTTAGCACTTGCACTAAAAGCAACTGCTGTTGGGCTTGTGGTGGCTATTGTATCTCAGATTTTTTATAATATTCTTGGACGTTATGCTGAAGTTTTAGAGTGTGAATATGAAACTGAAGAAGTATGATTCAATAAATGTAATACCTTTTATTGATGTATTACTTGTACTTTTGACCATTGTTTTAATGACATCAACTTTTATATCAAAGGGTATTATTCCAATATCTTTACCAAAGGCTTCAAATGCTGATAATATAAAGGTAAATAAAGAAGTAATAATTTTTATAAAAGAAGATGGAACACTTTTATGTAATAATGATATAGAGGGTTTAGACAATATAAAAGAGCATATTTTACAATTTCCTAAAGATACCCCAATTCATATCAATAGTGATAAAAATGCAAAATTCGATATTTTTGTATCTGTTTTAGATATGTTAAAACAATACGAATACTCAAGTATCTCAATAGTGACTAAAAAATGAGTAGATATTTTTTCTCATTTTTTATTGCTTTTGGAATTTATGTTATATTTTATATGGGAATTTTTTATTTCCTAAAAAACAATAAAATAATTTTAGATAAGCCAACTGTAAATCAAAATATATCTTTAAATCATATTGAAATGAAAGCTATGGAAAAAAAAATTGTAGAAGATAAAATAGTAGAAAATAGTATACAAGAAGAAATAAAAGAGAAAATAGAGGAAACTCCTAAAGAAGAAAATGTAGAAAAAACAGAGGTTAAAGAAGCTTTAGAAGAAGTAATTAAAGAAGAAAAAATAGCAGAAATTGCAAAGCCTGAAATAAAAAAAGAGCTAAAAAAAGAAACAAAAGAAAAAGTCATAAAAAAAGTTCAAAAGAAAGAAATAGTAGAAAAAAAACAGATCACAAAAAAAGAGACAAAAGAGATAAAAGATTCAGAAAATCCCAAAAAAGAATCTATTGTTAAAGAACAAACAGCACAAAAACATATACAAAGTGAAGAAATAGTTAAAACTCAAATAAATGATACTCCAAAAATAGATGATAAAAAAGTATATTTAGACAAGCATTTAATACAAATCAGAAACCTAATAAATCAAAATATTAAATACCCAGTACGAGCAAGAAAATTATCAATCCAAGGTGTAGTTCTAGTAAAGTTTAAAATCACACAAAATGGTGATATTGAAAATATAACTATACTAGATGGACATAAGTTTTTACAAAATGCCACAATAGAAGCTATAAACGAAGCTTCAAAATCTTTTCCTAAAACAAATCAAACTATAGAGATACAAATACCAATTGAGTATAAATTAATATAAGTGGTTCTTGTAGATAGTTTGAAGATTTATTTGTATATATCACCTCTAAAGCCTATATCTTCAATAATAGCTTCAATAATAATTTCATTATCAATAGTTTGTATAATGATTCTGACATTACCTTTTCTGATTCTATAATAGTTCCCTATATATCCTTGAAGATATTTGTAATCGATATTTTGTTCAATATTATAAAATCTACTTTTAATAAATTTTATAACTAGTTCATCCACATCTTTTTCAGTAAGTTTGTCACTGTTTTTATCCAGAAATTTTTTTGATTTCTTTAAATAGGTGAGTTTAATTTCTTTTTTCATTTTTTATCTAAATATTAATTGAAATAGTTTTTGAGTGAGATACTTCTAAATCTTCCTTAGACCTTTGTTCTAATATTTGTTTGATTTGATTTTCTTCGAAGCTATCATAAACCATTTGAAGTCTTTCGTATTCTTCTATATCTAGGATTACGGCTTCTAATTTATTGTTTTTAGATATGGCAAATTTATCTTTTGTGTGGTTTGTAATACTACTTAGAATATTTGAAAAACCTCTAGCAACATCACTTGCAGATATGATTTCATCTCTTTTATAAGCTATCATACAATTTCCTTAAATACATAAAATTTTATGTATTATATTGTGTATAATTGAAAAAATAGCTTAAAAATATATTTATAATTAAATTATTAAGCTTGTTAAACTATTTAAATAGTTTGCTATAATATTTGATAAAATAAAATAAAAAGATATTAATTTGAAAATTCTACACTTTAGCGATACTCACTTAGGTTTTAATGACCTAGATATAATAAACAATGAAAATATAAACCAAAGAGAAGCAGATTTTTACGATGCTTTTTCTCAAATAGTTGAACAAATCAAAGAAATAAAACCTGATTATATTATTCATACAGGAGATTTGTTTCACCGTTCAAGTCCTAGCAATAGAGCTATTACTTATGCTCTTGAGAAGTTTAAAGAAATAGAGTTTTTAAATATTCCCTTTGTACTAATAGCTGGAAATCACTCAACTCCAAGGACAAACCTCAGCTCACCCATTTTAAAAATTTTTGAGAACTTTAAAAATATCTATGTTTCATATAACCAAGAGTATAAAAAAATAGAGTTTGATGATGTGGTGTTTCATACTCTTCCACATATGAACGACGATACACAAGCCTTAAAACAAATAGAATCATGTGAAGCAAATATAACAGATAATAAAAGAAATATTATGATGATGCATTGTAGTGTTGGTGCTTGGTATTTGATGCAAGAGTTTGGAGAGTGGGTATATCCATCTAACAAAGAGTATATATTTGAAAAGATGGATTATGTGGCTCTTGGACACTGGCATGGCTTTGGCGCTGTTGGTAAGTATGAAAATGTTTATTATAGTGGAAGTAGTGAGCGAACAAGTCTAAATGACAAACGAAACTCAAAGGGTTTTATACTAGCTACTTTTGAAGAGAAGTTAAATATAGAGTATAAAGAGATAAGAATACGTGCCATTAGACAAAAGCAGATTGATTGCCAAGATTATGACCTTAGTGTAGAAAGTCTTGATATTAGCGATTGCCTTGATGCTATAGTAGAAGTAAAACTAAAAAATCTAACTCCACTTAGTTCTATTGATATATCAAATAAACAAATCAAAGATATATTTCCAAGGGCTATGAGTGTAAGTATCAAAAGAGAGTTTATAAAAGATGCCTCAACATCAGATATTCAAAACCTAGAAGCCATATCACTAGAAGAGTATTTCTTAGAGCATATAAAAGATGATAGTAAAGAAATAGAGTATGAAAGACTAAAATCAAAAGTACAAGAACTATTTTCAAAATATGAGGAGTTAAGTTATGATACTAACTAATCTAAAACTAGAAAACTTCAAAAAGTATAAACATTTTGAAATAGCCTTTGAATCAGGACTTATAGGAATCATAGGAAAAAACGGTGCTGGAAAATCTACTATTTTTGAAGCTATACTATTTGCTTTATATGGAGAGTTAAAAAGTAAAGGTGATAAAGAGGTAGTTAGAAACTCAACCGCAAGTATAAAAGATGTTGTTAGTGTAGAACTAGACTTTGAATTTGACCATATAGAGTATAAGGTAATAAGAGAGTTTAGAGGAAAAACTTTAAGTGCAAATGCAAAACTATATAAAAATACAGAACTTATAACAACAGGAGCAAAAGAAGTAACTACAAGTATCGTAAATCTAACTAAAATGAGTAAAGACGCTTTCATGCATACACTATTTGCTTCTCAAAAGGAACTAACAAGTTTAAGTAATAGTAAACCAGAAGATAGAAAGAAGATGATAAGAAAACTTCTAGGTCTTGAGAAAATTGATTTTGTAGAAAAAGAGCTAATAGAAAAAAGTCGAGAACTAAAACGAGAAATAGGGGCTTATGCTGAAGTTTTATTAAGTGCTGAAGATATAGGTATTAAAAAAGAGTATATAGTAGAATATACAAAACAAAGTGAGCTTTTACAAAAAGATATAAGTACAAGAACTATACTTTTAGATAGTAGTAAAACACAAGAACAAAGTATAAAACAAGAGTTAGAACTATATACAAAAACAAAAGATCAAAAACAAAACCTACACGCAAGATGTGAGCTTCTAAAAAACAGTATTAAATCTCACCAAGTAAATCAAGATAGGCTCTCACAAGAGCTAAATACACTATATACAAAGCAAACAGAGTTACATGGACTTCAAAGTGTTAAACAAGAGTATATAAGCTTACATGATAGTATAAAAGAACAAGAGAAACTAAAAGAACACCATATAAGAAAAGAGGGTTTACTTTTAGAGCAAAAGGAACTAAGAGAACAGTATAAAAAAGCAAAAGATACAATAAGCCTTTTAGAGTTTGAGTGTAAAGATTATAAAGCATTAGTAGAGAAAGAAAAAGAGCTTGAAGTAAAACTAGATAGTATAAAAGTATCACTAACTCAAAAAGAAACAGAAGAGAGAAGGCTACTTCAAGAAATAGCAGGAGAGCAAAAGCTAATAGCTGATATTTCAAAGAAGATAGAAAACATCACAAATCTAGGACGAGAGTCAAATTGTCCCACATGTACAAGACCACTTTTAGATGAGTATGATAATGTAATACTATCATTAGAGCATATAGTAAAAACAACAAAAGAAGAGAAGATAAATCAAGCTTCAAAGAACCTAGAGCAAATACAAAAAGAAAAAGAACAAATCCAAGAGACTCAAAAAACATATATAAAAGAACACATAGAATTAGCAAAAAGTATAAATCTATTAGATAGTAAGAAAAAGGATTTATTAGAGTTAAAAGAGCATTTTGAAAAAGTAGAGCAAAAAGGTCTAAAAAACAAAGTAGAACTAGCAAAACTAGAAATCTACACATACGATAGCACTATACATACACAACAGTTAGAAAAACAAAAAGAGCTAAAAACAAAATACGAATATGTACTAAGTCTTGAGACAATGCTAAAAAGAGTAGATAGTATAAAAGAAGAACTACAAACTTCAATACAAAACCAAGACAAATACAACCTAGAACTTCTACAAAAAGACCTAGAATTCCAAGCTATAAACTACGATGAGGTAAAACACCAAGAAAAAATAAAACAATACGATGAGCTACAAGCTCAAAAAGATAGCCTAACAGCTGTTATAAATGAACTAAAAGTAAAAATAGCCACAATCCAAGGTCAAATCAAAACTATCCAAGAGAGCCTAAATAACAACGAAATACAGCTATCAAAAGTTCAAACAAAAAAAGATGACCTAAACGACTATGAAAAAATCAAAATAAGCCTAGCCGAGTTCAAAACAAAACTAAACTCAAAAGTAGCTCCAAGAATTTCAGACATAGCCTCAACTATGTATGCCCAAATCACAAAAGGCAAATACCAACACATAGAAGTATCAAATGACTTTGACTTTTATATCTACGATGAAGGCAAAAAATACCCAATCGAAAGATTTAGTGGTGGTGAAATCGACCTAGCAAATTTGGTTTTAAGAATCGCAATATCAAAAACACTCAGCGAACTAAGTGGCGCAAGTAGCGTAGAATTCCTAGCCTTTGACGAAGTATTCGGAAGCCAAGATGAAGCAAGACGAATGGAAATCCTAGAAGCCTTCCATACTATAAAAGAACAATATAGACAAATATTTCTAATAAGCCATGAAATGGAGATTAAAGAGATGTTTGAGCGGGTTGTGGAAGTATGAAAGTAGAAAATTTAAAAAAAAGAGATAAAAATGATACCAAATAAATTATGGAATAATGAAATTCTTTATCAATCTGAGAATCTTCTAGAAACATATAAAAATGAATTAATATCTTTAGGCATGTTAGAATATGCACAATTATTTAAAGGTGATACAAGTGGAGCAATAGGTGGAGAGAATGAAGAAGAAACTATAAAACATTTCTCAGAACGTTTTTTAACGTCATCTGCAAGAATGCAGTTTTTAGTTCTTGATCCTAAAAAATATTTTTCACAAATTTCAAAAGATTTACATTCAACTTTTTCAAGTGGTAATATTTCTATTTTAGATATTCCTTCTGGTACTGGAGCAGGAGTATTATCTTTATTATTTAATATTAGTGAATTGAGAAATTCAACAAAATTGCCTAGATTACCACTTAATATTAGTATTTTTGCAGGAGATTATTCTGAATCGGCATTAAATATTTATTGTAATATTTTGGAAAGTGCCAAATTAAAATTAGAAAGAGAATTAATTTATATAAAATATGACAGACAAATTTGGGATGCATCAGATATTAAATCAACGACATCATTAATGAAAAAATGGCTAAAAAATGAAGAAAAATATGAAGAATTTTATATTTTAATGTCAGCTTTTAGTGGAGTGGGAAGTGACAAATATAAAACATTTGCAGGAGTATTTGATTTTATACAAAATTTTGTAAGTGATTTACATTGTACAACAATACTTATTGAACCTAATACTCATAAGGCAAAAAGTTTCTTGGCAGAATTTGCAAAATCAGCAAAAAAATGGATTAAATGGCTTATCAGAAAAGAAGAAACAACGAATGATGAAAGATTTCAATGGAAAGACTCTGTAACTAATAATATTGCAAAGAGTGGTGTACTAGTTAATCAGTACTCGAGAGTTTAAAATGAGTAATTTATATAATAATATTGCACTACGTGCTCTAAATCAAACAAAAACACTAAACCCAATAACTTATTTATGTATTAGGTGTTTTTTTGAAAATCTATCAAATAAAACTTCTGAAAATGGACTTTTTGAAGATATTTTAAAAAGAAAATTAAGTGTTAGAAAAAATTGGAGTATAAAAGAAAATAAACTTTATAAAGAAAAAGAAAAAAATGAGTTTATATATCGAGATATATTATCTTTATCACCATTTGGAGTTATTAGTGAATCTTATTTAATGAGAGAAATTGTTGATAATGAATGTTTTGAAAATAAAGATTATGTATATAGTTATTTATTGCCAAATAATAAAAAATCACCTAGAAATTACGATTATTATTTTAACGGATATAAAAAAAGAAATGAAGCAATTACATTAGCATTAAATGTTAATAAAGAAAAAATTGCATTAGTTTTAGATTTAAAAAAATTTTACCCATCAGTTAATAAAGAAAATGTAAAAAAAGTATTCTTAGAAAAAATTAAAAAAGAAAATGATGAAATTAATAATCTAAGTAATAATATTGTTTGTTCTCTTTTAAATAGTTCTTCTGCTGGTATTCCCATTGGCCCAGACTTAAGTCATCTTATGGCTCAAATTTATCTTGAAGATTTTGATGAAAAAATGGTAGATAAATTTCCAAACAATTATTTTAGATACGTTGATGATATAGTTATAGTTTGTAACTTGGAAGAAAAAGATTTTATAAAAGATTTTGTTGAAAGTATTTTACCTTATGAATTAAAAATAAATGAAAGTAAAACTGATAAATTAACTTTTGAGGAATGGACAATTCTTACAAAATCAAATGATAAAAAAAGTAAAAATTTTAATGAAATATTAAATGAAATTACTGCTTTTATTTCAATGCATCCTTTGAAAATTGATGAATTAGAAAAACAATTAAGTAAACAAGGTTTTAATATTCCTCTTAGGAGAATTAAAAAACAGTCTAAAAGTAAGAACTATATGAAATTTATACAATCTTTAATGCGTGGAGCGAGTTTTCTATCTACATATGAAATTTATTATATGAAACCAGAATCTATTATTCTAAAATTAGTTTCTTTAAAAGAATTTTATTTGTCGAAATTTTATGAATTATGTCAATTTAATTATAGTGATGATAATAGTGCTGAAAATAGAAGTAATACACAGCAATTAAAATTTGTTTTAAATAGATTATTATATTTATGTACATTAAAAGAGTTAGAAGAGCTATTGATAAATATTCCCTTAACTGAAAAATTTTCAGATACAAAAGAAGTAATAATTGCATTAAGTAGTAAAAATTTAATTAACACTATAAAATTTGGTGGAAAATTAGTTCAAACTGTTTGTGAACTTTGGAAAGAAAATAATTTTGAAAAAATTAATTTTACAAAAGAAGATTTCAAAAAATTTAATAATATTAATGATGTTGTCGATTCAATTATTATCATGTATTTATATCAAGTTATAACTTTTGACAAAAATGAAATATTAGAATATTTGAATAAAATAAATAAAGAATATTTTCTAGTGATTGTTGATGAAAAATATATACCTACCTTAAAAAATAATGAATACATAATGGAAATATATGGTTTATTAAAAAATGTAAGTTTAGAAAGGAAAAATGAATTATTATTTACAAGATATGATAATGATGAAAGTTTACAATTATCAGGATTAGATTTAGGAATAGGATATTCCTTATAAAAAATCAGGCATAAAAAAACCCAAGCTTAAACTCAAAGGTTTAAGGCTTACTGGGTGTCCTGAGAGAATTATATAAAAACTTTATATTCTTGTCAATTATTTAAACCTCATCTGAAAAAGATGAGTCGTCCTGTAGGAATTAGAACATAATTGTAACATACAATTATAATATATTTGAAAATCGTAAATATAAAAGCAAATTAGATATAACTATTTCATTAAGGATTGAAAATGACTCAAGATATAATCATTAACTATTTAACAGAACATAAAGAGCAATTCAAAAAAGATTTTGGTATTACAAAAATCGGTCTTTTTGGCTCATATGCTAGAAATGAAGCAAAAAATGATAGTGATATAGACATATTAATCGAATTAAAAAAAGATTTAACAGATATTTATGAAAAAAAATCTTTATTAAAAGAGATTATGGAAAAAGCATTTGATAAAAAAGTAGATATTGCAAGGGAAAAATACTTAAAACCTCTTGTAAAAGATGAAGTTTTAAAAGAAGTAAAATATGTCTAAAATAAAATTTTCACTTTTATCTATTATTGAAATTTTGATTAAAAACTAAAAAATGAAGTATTTTAAAACTTAGAGAAAAGAAGTTCCATTAACAATAAAACTTCCAATCTCAAATTTCCTAATTCTATAAAAAATCACTCATAAAAAGAGTCTATATTTTTCTTATGTCTATCCGCCCATTCTTCAAAACTCAGAGCTGCTTCTTTTTTAACTTTTTCTTTACACTCCTGATATATTTCTTCTGCTCTATCTTTGGGAATAACAGCTATTCCTTCTTCATCGGCAACTATTATATCACCAGGATTTACGTTTATTCCACCTGCAGTTATTGGTGTGTTTACAGGAACTGCTTGTTTTTTAGATCCAGGCATTGCTAAAACACCACGTCCAAATACTGGGATTTTATTTTCTCTGATTTCTGCAATATCTCGTACAACACCGTCAATCACGAAACCTACAATACCTCTTTTAAAAGCTATCATAGCTACATTTCCACCAATTACTGCATAATCCATCGTATTTGATTGTGCTACGATTATAGATCCAACTGGTGCTTCATAAATGGCTCTATGAAGTGCTAGATTTTCACCTGCAAGCATATTTACTGTAAATGCAGGTCCTGAGATTCTTGGAATATTTGGCCATAGCTCTTTCATTCCAGCATCCATAAAGCTTTCTCTTTTTAAAGTCCCTGCATAATCACAAGGTGAAATTTCACTAAATTTTTGATAATCCACATATTCTCCTTATTATTTATATCTAATATTATATTATTAAAATAACAATTCAGCTAAAAGTTTCAATGAATTTCCTAAATAATCAAAGATTCTAATAAAAATATAATTTAATTTTAATTTGTTATAATCAACTTATAAAAAAAATTTAAAGGTATTTTATGAGCGTAGTTTTCGAAGCAAGAATAAAAAATAGGGGAGAGTCTCCTCATGATTGGTTTATAGAATTAACAGATACTCTTAGCAATAAAAAAGAAGAATGTAATAACCTAGAAGAGTTTTCAAAAAAGATTGAAGAATTTGGATCTGCTTACAATGGACAAATTGATGAAGTTAAATGGTCAAAAGATGATAATGTTACGCAAGATCAATACTCAGAGATTAATGCAGGTATGAGAAAATATCAAGAAGAATTAAATAAATAATTCTAAACAATCAAATTAGCTTAGTGATGATATAATCCTTTTTTATTACTCGTTAATCTAAAAAAGGAAAATATCTTCGTATAATGAAAAAATTATTATTCTCAAATATTGTATTTGATAAAAACGTTAGTGAAAGATATAATAAATCAATACAGGCTTTTACTCTAATTCAAATAAGAATTATAACTATACTTACGGGTATTTTATATATTGTTTATTCTCAAATAGACCAATATATTTTTCCTCCAAATATCACAAATATGGCATCGGCAATCCATTTATATCTTATTGCACCATTTGGATTTTTTATTAGTGTTCTTACATTTTTCCCGAAATATTTTAAACATATGATAAATTTGCTAATTCTAGCTCCAATTTTTGCCACTTTTGCGAATCTATTCTTGGTTAAAGATTTGGAAGTATTTCCCATATATATGATTGAAATTTACCTGATAATATTTTGGACTTTTAATATTTCGGGTTTAAAGCTTAAACAATCATCATTGAGTGTATTTTTTCTATCTATGATTACTTTTATTTACTATTATTTTATTTTGCCTTTACCTAAAGAACTCTTTATTATGCACACTTTTTGGATGCTTAGCACTATTTCCTTTGGTTTTGTTGGGGCTTTTTTATTGGATAGATTAAGCAAAATAAATTTTATAAATTATGAAAAACTTCAAAATTTAGCAGTAACTGATAATCTAACTGGATTATATAATCGTACAAAATTAGATGAAGTTTTAAATTATGAATTAGATAGAAGTAAAAGATTTAATTATTGTTTTTCATTTTTGCTTATAGATATAGATCATTTTAAAATTGTAAATGATACTTATGGTCATCAAGTAGGTGATGATTTTTTAATAGAATTTACAACTCTTATAAATAATAACTCTAGATCAACAGATTATTTTTTTAGATGGGGAGGAGAAGAGTTTGTTGTGATATGTCCTGAAGTGGATAAAGAAAATATTTTAATACATGCAGAAAAGCTACGTCAAAAAATAGAATCACATAAATTTCAGTCTATAGGAAACAAAACAGTTAGTATAGGAGTTACTCTATCAAGAAGTGATGATAGTATAGATTCTTTAGTTAAAAGAGCTGATGAAGCTTTGTACAAGGCAAAAAACAGTGGAAGAAATAAAATAGTTTTTGAATAAGCCCAAGCTTAAACTTAAAAGTTTAAGACTTTCTGGGTGATTTTATTGCTTTGTTTTTAGCATTTCAGTTAATATTTCTTTATAAGTAGTTACTTCATCAGCTCCTACTTGTGCTATTTTATTATCAAAAATTATTGTAGGAATAGCATATACACCTTGATCTCTCCAAAATTTTTCTTCATCTTCCACATGTTTTATTGCTTTTGGATCATCTAATCTTGTCATTGCTTCTTGGGCATTTAACCCAACTGCTTGAAGCTCTTCAAATAATACTTCTCTATTACTTACATCTTTTCTTTCACCAAAATATGCATTTTGTAATCGCACTTTTAGTTCAGTTTGTTTGTTAAACTCTTTTGCATAATCAAGTAGTATATGGGCATTAAATGTATTTACTTTTTTCATCTCTTTAAAATAATCAAATTTAAACCCTGCTTCTTTACCTAATTCTGTGACATTATTTCTAGTTTGTTTTAATCTTTCTTCACTTAAACCATATTTATTCATTAAATATTTATCTGCATTTTGTCCTTCTCTTGGCATTTCTGGATTTAATTCAAATGGATGCCATGAAACTTCAACCTTATCTTCAAGTTTCAATTCTTCAATAGCCTGACTTAATCGTTTGTAACCAATTGCACACCATGGACACACAACATCTGACACAATATCAATTTTTAGTTTATCATTAGCCTTAGCTGTTAATGGAGTTTTTGTTTCTTCACCATATGCATTTATACTTAAAATACTCATAATCGTTATCATAATTATATTTTTAATAATTTGTTTCATATTTTTTTAACCTTTTAATAAATTTAGTTCATAATAGAATGTTTATTCTAAAATATAACTTAGATTTAACAAAGAATATTAGTAAATTGTTTTAAGTGAGATTATTTACTACAAAGAAACTTTTGAATAAAATAAAAGAATGAACAAACTATATAAAATACTATTATTAACAATTATCATCTTTTCTTCAACATTATTTGCAAATGAGAATACTTACAAAATATATACAGATATCAAAGATATCTCAGCTAAAAAAGCTGCATTAGTTTTAGGAACTTCAAAGTACGTAACAAAAGGAAAACAAAACTATTATTATATTTATCGTATAAAAGCAGCTGTTCAGTTATGGAAAGCAAAAAAAGTAGATGCCATAGTTGTATCAGGGGATAAAAGTAAATATTATGATGAAGTTACTACTATGTATAAAGATTTGATAAAAGCAGGAGTTCCTTCGCGTTATATTACAAGAGATTTTGGAGGTTATAGGACTTTCGATTCTATTGTTAGAGCTAAAGAGATATTTGATTTAGATGATTATATTATTGTTTCACAAAAATTTCACCTAGATAGAGCGCTTTATTTAGCTAAGGAAAAAGGTCAAAAAGCAATAGGATTTACAGCAAAAGAGGTAAAAGGAACTCCTAGCTATCAAAAAATGGAAGAAAGAGAAACATTAGCTATGATAAAAGCATATTTAGATATTAATTTTTTAGATACAAAACCAAAAGAATTGGGTAAAAAAATAAAAGTTAATTATCGTGATTAATTATAAATATTAAAAAAAAATTAACTTTTTCAAAAAAAGAGTCATTTGAGAGTCATTTGTTAGATAGAATTGAGCCACTTGCAAATTTAAATCCAAGCAAGTAGCTAGTTTTTTACTATAGCTGTTTCTAACTTTTAAAAAATCATTTTACTCGTGTATCGAACGAAATTTTAACTTTTTATCTCAAATTCGTCTAAAAATCATATTTTCACTCCGTGCTTTATGGTTTTGTTTTAAAAATCTACTCATTTTTTGGTATTTTTACAAATCTCAAGTTACAAGTTTCAAACTTTGATGGATACAAATAGATAAAATCCCAAATGCTAAAACTGAAGCTACTTTTGTAGCTCCTTGATAATAGATTGTATTGCATCCAAAGTCTTCTTTAAGGTATTTATTGACTCTCTCAACCATACTTCTTTGGTTGTAGTGATGGATATCTGAAGATTGTGGAAGATTGAAATATTCAAACTTCTTTTTCTCATCTTCTGCGAGTTGTATTTTGTCCCTTAACACTTGTGAATTTTTAGGGTTTATGTCTATAATTGGACGGTGTCCATGTTTTTGTGAAAACTCTCTAATAATATCAGCATCATATCCAGCATCTTGTAAATCATAAAGGTAGCTTACTCTTCTTGAAGTCTCCCCAATGAGAGGAAGAGCTACTGAAGAGTCATGTACATTTGCACCACTGTAAAATGCTGTTATTGGTATATCTCCATCTACAGCAGATATATGGAGTTTAGCACCTATCCATATTTCACGGTTACCTTTAGAGTTTTGCTTTATGCCTACACCGCAATCAGTAGAGACTAATGTGAGTTTCTCTTCTACACTTTGCATCTCTTGTTGTTGCTCTAGTATTGTTGGTCTTATCGGCTCTCTTATTTCACCTTTTTTAGGTCGTCCTCTTTTTTTTAGTTTAGGTTTTTCTTTTTTGATCTTTACAGGCTTTTGTCTAAGTGGTATCTTTGTAGAATCTATTGCATTGTAGAAAAATGTTTTATCGCTTAGATACTCTTTAACAAACTGCTCATGAGCTTTTTGAGCTATTTGCATCTCACTGAGTTCTTTAAAAA